>JAPULC010000519.1 GCA_027295305.1 Gammaproteobacteria bacterium | reverse complement strand
CTAGAACGGGATGTCGTCGTCGAAGTCCTCCTCGAAGGGCTCGCCACCCGGGGCCTGTGCGGTTGCCTCGGCGCCGCGCTCAGGGGCGACGTCGCGGCGTGGGCCACCCGAGTCCTGGTCACGGCCCCCGAGCATCTGCATCTCGTTGGCAATGATCTCGGTCCGATAGCGGGTCTGACCATCCTTCTCCCAGGAGCTGGTTCTAAGCGATCCTTCGATGTACACCGTACGACCTTTGGCCAGATATTCCCCGGCAATTTCCGCAAGGCGCGCAAAACACACGACATTGTGCCACTCCGTGCGCTCCTGCTGCTCTCCGCTTTGTTTGTCACGCCAGGACTCGTTCGTGGCCACCGAGAAGTGGGTCACCGGCTTGCCGGCCTGGGTATACCGGGTCTCCGGGTCGCGCCCGAGATTCCCAATGAGAATCACCTTGTTCACGCCTCGTGCCATGGCCGCGCCACCCTCGAATGCGGATTTGATGGTTGACGCAGTCTAGCGCGGGCTACGGCAGGTGAACACAACGAGTTCCATCCTCGCGTGCGAGCCTTTGCCCTGTCATCGGGTAAGCGTTTTACTTGTTGCCGGTGAAGGCACAAGTGCTTATGTTTCACCCCTTCAATTCTGCTCAGCTGCAAGTGGATACGATCTCCCTGCGCGGTGTGCGCACTCACAATCTCAAGAGCATCGATCTCGACCTGCCGCGGGACAAGCTCGTGGTGATCACGGGACTTTCGGGCTCGGGTAAGTCTTCGCTCGCCTTCGACACGCTCTACGCCGAGGGACAGCGCCGCTATGTGGAATCGCTGTCGGCCTATGCACGGCAGTTTCTGTCCATGATGGAAAAGCCGGACATCGACCACGTGGAGGGTCTCTCCCCCGCCATTGCCATCGAGCAGAAGTCCACATCCCACAATCCCCGCTCTACCGTAGGCACCATCACCGAGATCTATGATTACCTGCGGTTGCTCTATGCCCGGGTGGGAGAGCCCCGCTGCCCCGATCACTCCATGCCGCTCGCGGCCCAGACCGTGAGTCAGATGGTGGATCAGGTCATGTCGCTGCCCAAAGGGACGGCACTGATGCTGCTCGCACCGGTGGTCGAGGATCGAAAGGGAGAACACCTGCACGTCTTCAACGAGCTGCTTGCCAACGGATTCGTGCGCGCACGGATCGACCGCATCGTGGCCGAGCTCGACACGCCTCCCACCCTCGACAAGAACAAGAAGCACCACATCGAAGCGGTGATCGACCGCCTGCGTGTGCGCGACGGCATTGAGCAGCGCCTCGCGGACTCGTTCGAGACGGCACTCGATCTATCCGGAGGGACGGCCATGGTGTCCTTCATGGACGCCGGACCAGAAGACGCCGCGGGACGCCAAGACCTCGTATTCTCAGCCCGCTTCGCTTGCGCGCATTGCGGCTACAGCATTCCGGACCTCGAGCCGCGAATGTTCTCCTTCAACAATCCCGCGGGCGCGTGTCCGGATTGCGACGGCCTCGGAATCCGTCAGTTCTTCGATCGTCAACTCGTAGTGCACGACTCCAGCCTGAGTCTTGCGGAGGGAGCCATTCGCGGATGGGACAGGCGAAACGTCTACTATTTCCACATGCTCACGTCACTCGCTTCGCATTACGGCTTCGAGGTGGACACGCCGTTTCGCAAGCTGCGCAAGAAACAGCGCGATGCGGTGCTCCTTGGAAGCGGGTCGGAGCGAATCGACTTCAGCTACGTCAACGACCGGGGGGACGTAATCAAACGCAGGCACCGCTTCGAGGGCGTCATGCCCAACATGGAGCGGCGCTACAAGGAGACGGAGTCGCAGATGGTGCGCGAAGGCCTCGCTCGATTTCAGTCCGTTCAACCCTGTCCAACGTGCTTGGGGACCCGGCTGCGAACGGAGTCTCGTCACGTCTACGTGGCGGAACGATCATTGCCCGAGACGACGGCACTTTCCGTGGGCGATGCCCATGCCTACTTCGAGAGCATCGAGCTCGAAGGACGGCGCGCCGAGATCGCGGACACGATCCTCAAGGAGGTTCGCGCGCGTCTGCGCTTTCTCGTCGACGTGGGGCTGAGCTATCTGAGTCTGGATCGCAGCGCCGAGACACTGTCCGGCGGCGAAGGCCAGCGCATTCGACTCGCGAGTCAGATCGGCGCCGGGCTGGTGGGTGTCATGTACATTCTCGACGAGCCCTCCATCGGACTCCATCAGCGCGACAACGCGAGACTTCTGAGAACTCTCACTCACTTGCGTGATCTCGGCAATACCGTGCTCGTGGTCGAGCACGACGAGGAGGCGATCAGGTCCGCCGATCACATCGTCGATATCGGCCCCGGAGCCGGGGTGCACGGAGGATATGTCGTGGCGCAAGGGTCGGTGGCGGATATCGCGAACGCGAGCGAGTCCATCACCGGCGCCTACCTTTCCGGAAGGCGAAAGATTCCAATCCCCAAGCAGAGAACCAAAGCGCGTCGCGACCGCAAGATCACGATCAAGGGCGCCCGCGGCAATAATCTCAAGGTGGCGAGCGTCGACATTCCAGTGGGACTCCTGACGTGTGTTACCGGCGTCTCGGGCTCGGGTAAGTCCACGCTCATCAACTACACGCTGTATCCCGTCGCCGCGCGGGAGCTGAATGGCGCTAGCTCTCCGGTGCCCGCGGCCCACGACGCAATCGAGGGCTTGGAGTTCCTCGACAAGGTGGTGGACATCGACCAGAGCCCCATCGGACGGACACCACGTTCCAATCCGGCCACCTACACGGGGCTTTTCACCCCCATTCGCGAGCTCTTCGCAGGTACACAGGAAGCACGCTCGCGCGGATACAAGCCGGGGCGATTCAGCTTCAACGTGAAGGGCGGACGCTGCGAAGCCTGCCAGGGAGATGGTCTGATCAAGGTGGAGATGCACTTTCTGCCGGACATCTACGTCACCTGCGATGTCTGCAAGGGCCAGCGATACAACCGCGAGACGCTCGAGGTCGCCTACAAGCACAGGAACATTCACGAGGTTCTCGAGATGACCGTCGAGGAGGCCAACGAGTTCTTCAACGCCGTTCCGATGCTCGCGCGGAAGCTCCAGACGCTGATGGACGTTGGGCTCGCCTACATCAAGCTCGGTCAATCGGCCACCACGCTGTCCGGCGGCGAGGCCCAGCGGGTGAAACTCTCCCGGGAGCTTTCCAAGCGGGACACCGGCAAAACCCTGTACATTCTGGATGAGCCCACCACGGGGCTCCACTTTCACGACATCCAACAGCTATTGAACGTTCTGCATCGTCTGCGCGACCAGGGCAATACCATCGTCGTGATCGAGCACAATCTCGACGTGATCAAGACCGCGGATTGGATCATCGATCTCGGACCCGAGGGGGGTGACGGAGGGGGTCACGTAGTGGCCAGCGGAACACCTGAAGCCGTCGCAATGGACGACCAATCACACACCGGACATTATCTCGCGCCGCTGCTCCATGGGAAGCCCAAGCGCCGACAACGGGCGCTTGCGGCGAAATAGCGCGCGGCCAACAAGGGGCCTCGAAAAACTCTGTGGGAGCACGTCCGGCCGCGCCACCTGTGCTTTTATTATTGCTCTTGCTCTTCGCGGGACGATGCGCCCCAGAGCAATCAATGCGCGCTTTCAGTCCTCATCTTCGTCGTCGTCGAGGTCACCCTCGGGTATGGGACGATCCACGAGCTCGATGAACGCCATCGGGGCACTGTCACCGGGACGTACGCCACACTTCAATATCCGCGTGTAGCCACCGGGACGATTCGCGTAACGCGGACCGATTTCGCTGAAGAGCTTGCCGACCGCCTTGTCGCTGCGGGTGCGGTCGAACGCCAGGCGCCGGTTGGCGACGCTGTCGTTCTTCGCAAGCGTAATCAGCGGCTCGGCCACCCGGCGCAGCTCCTTTGCCTTTGGCAACGTGGTCTTGATGATCTCGTGCTCGATCAGCGAAACAGCCATGTTGCGAAACATCGACTTGCGATGCGCACTAGTCCGATTCAGATGTCGACCACTCTTGCGATGGCGCATTTTCTAGGTTCCGAATTTCCGATACCAATCGCGGCGTGCCCGGGCTGGGGCGCCCCCGGCTGAGGCGCCCCCGGCTGAGGCCACTACTACACCACTTGCGCGGCGGTGTCGTCGGATTTCTGTAACGATGGCGGCGGCCAGTTTTCCAAGCGCATCCCGAGGGACAGGCCGCGCTGGGCCAGTACGTCCTTGATTTCCGTCAGAGATTTCTTGCCGAGGTTCGGGGTCTTCAGAAGCTCGACCTCGGTGCGCTGAATCAGATCGCCGATGTAGTAGATGTTCTCCGCCTTCAGGCAGTTGGCCGAACGAACCGTCAGCTCCAGATCGTCGACGGGGCGCAAAAGAATCGGATCGATCTCATCTTCCTTCTCCTCGGCCTCCGGCTCGCGTTCGCTCTCGAGATCAACGAACACCGAGAGCTGCCGCTGGAGGATGGTTGCCGCTCGGCGAATGGCCTCCTCCGGGTCGATGGTGCCGTTGGTCTCCAGGTCGATGACCAGCTTGTCGAGATCCGTCCGCTGCTCGACCCGAGTGCTCTCAACGTTGTAGGCCACTCGATAGACCGGGCTGAAGGTAGCGTCGAGGCGCAACGCGCCGATCGGGCGTGTCTCCTCCTCTTCACCATATCGCGATTCCGCAGGCTCGTAGCCGCGCCCCCGCGCAACCTTGATCTCCATTTCGATCTTTCCGTTCTCCTCGAGGGTACAGATCAGATGATCCGGGTTGACGATCTCGACATCCTGGGAGAGCTGAATGTCTGCCGCGGTCACCGCCCCAGGACCCTGCTTCTGCACGGTGATCACCGCCTCGTCGCGGGTATGCATCTTCACCGCCAGACCCTTCAGGTTCAGCAGGATGTCGATGACGTCCTCCCGGACACCCTCGATGGTGCTGTATTCATGAAGGACGCCATCGATCTGCACCTCGACGACGGCACTTCCAGGCATCGAGGACAGCAATATGCGACGCAATGTGTTTCCGAGGGTGTGGCCAAAGCCACGCTCCAAGGGCTCGAGCGTCACGCGCGCGTGCGTTCTACTTACTTCCTGAACATCGATGTGTCGTGGTGTCAGGAACTCGCTAATGGATTGACCCATAGACTTTAAGTTTCCTCCAGAGCTGGTTTACTTCGAGTACAGCTCGACAATGAGACTCTCGTTGATCTCCGTTGACAGCTCCATACGATCGGGATATCTCTTGAATGACCCTTCGCACTTCTCTGCATCAACTTCCACCCATGGCACCTCGGCGCGTTGCCCTGCCAGCGCCAACCCCTGCTGAATGCGCAGCTGTCCCTTGGCCTTCTCGCGCACGCTCACCGAGTCATTCGGTGCCACCTGACAGGACGCAATGTTCACGACCTGCCCATTGAGCATGATGGCCTTGTGTGACACGAGTTGGCGCGACTCGGCTCGCGTGGACCCGAAGCCCATACGAAACACGACGTTGTCGAGGCGCGACTCCAGCAGACGCAGGAGATTCTCGCCCGTGGCGCCCCGCTGCCGATCCGCTGCCTTGTAATAGTTGCGAAACTGCTTTTCGAGCACGCCGTAAATCCGACGCACCTTCTGCTTTTCACGCAGCTGAATCGCATAGTCGCTCAGCCTGAGCCGACGCTGCCCATGCTGGCCCGGCGGTATCTCCGCCTTGCACTTCGAATCGAGCGGTCGCACGCCGCTCTTCAGCATGAGATCCGTGCCTTCGCGCCTGGACAGCTTGCATGTGGGTCCAGTGTAACGTGCCATAAACTATTCCTAGTGTACTGCTGCTCAGACGCGCCGCTTCTTGGGCGGCCGACAGCCATTGTGCGGAATCGGCGTCACATCCGTGATGCTGCTAATGCGGAAACCCAGCCCATTCAACGCACGCACCGCGGATTCCCGGCCCGGACCTGGGCCCTTGACCAGGACATCGAGATTTCTGATCCCGATCTCCTGAGCCTTGTTGCCGCAACGCTCTGCCGCCACCTGAGCAGCAAACGGAGTGCTCTTGCGCGAGCCTCGAAAACCCGATCCACCTGCAGTCGCCCAGCAGAGCGTATTCCCCTGCCGGTCGGAGATGGTAATGATGGTGTTGTTGAACGATGCGTGGATGTGGGCAACGCCATCAGACACGCTTCGCTTGATTCTCTTACGTCCGGATTCGGCCATCTGTTCAACTCGTCATCTGCGGATGGGACGGCGAGGTCCCTTCCGCGTGCGTGCATTGGTGCGGGTGCGCTGACCACGTACGGGCAATCCGCGTCGATGTCTAATCCCGCGGTAACAGCCGAGGTCCATCAGGCGCTTGATGTTCATCGACACCTCCCGGCGCAGATCCCCTTCTACCGCGAGCTTGCTCACCTCGGCGCGAAGCGCATCCAGGTCCGCTTCGGAAAGATCCTGGATGGCCACGGTCGGCTTGACCCCGGCCTCGCCGCAGAGTTTTTTGGCGGTGCTTCTACCGATGCCGAAGATATATGTCAGTGATATCTCGGCGTGCTTGTTGTCGGGAACGTTGACACCTGCGATCCGGGCCATTCAGAACACTCCAACCTTGCTAGTTCTTGTCCGGAAATCGCCGTCCATGGCAACTTCCTCTAACGAAAAAAGGCGCAAAAGCCTAGCTCGAAAACCTTGTAACATCAAGCGCTTAAGCTGACCAACCAGATTGGCTGACCGCTTCAGCTCGACCGACCTCACTGTCAACCCTGGCGCTGCTTGTGACGCGGCTCCGCGGTGCAGATCACTCGCACCACGCCGCGACGTCGGACAATCTTGCAGTTACGGCACATCTTCTTGACAGACGCTCGTACTTTCATGCCACCTCTCCAGGCCGTCTCACGTGCGACTCTTCGCACGCTTTCAAGTGCGACTCTCCGCACGCTTTCAAGTGCGACGACCACTTCTTCCGTAATTCTTGAGATTCGATTTTTCCATGAGCTTCGCATACTGGCTCGACATCAGATGCGATTGCACCTGCGACATGAAGTCCATGGCCACCACCACGACAATGAGCACCGCAGTACCCCCCAATCGGAAGGTGATGTTGAACGCGACGATGAGAAACTGGGGCATCAGGCACACCAGGGTCACGTAGAGCGAACCGAACATAGTCAGCCGCGTCATGATGTCGTCGATGTAGCGGGCGGTCTGCTGCCCGGGGCGGATGCCAGGGACATACGCACCCTGCCGTTTCAGGTTGTCCGCCACCTCTTTCGGGTTGAACACGAGCGCCGTGTAGAAGAAGCAGAAGAAGATGATCCCCGCCGCAAACAACAGCACATAGAGCGGCTGCCCGGGGGAAAGCAGCAGTGAGACTTCCTGCAACCACTCCATGCCTGGCGACTGACCGAACCACTGAGCAAGCGAGGATGGGGCGAGCAGGAGGCTGCTCGCAAAGATCGCCGGAATGACCCCTGCCATGTTGACCTTCAGCGGCAGATGACTGCTCTGTGCCTGATAGACCCGCCTGCCCTGCTGTCGCTTGGCGTAATTCACCGTGATGCGGCGCTGGCCCCGTTCTACGAACACCACGAAAAAGACGACGCCAATGGCGAGCGCAGCAATCCCGAGCAGCGCAATGATCTTCACGTCCCCTTGACGCGCCGCCTCGAAGGAATTGCCGATCGCCGCTGGCAAGCCAGCCACAATGCCGGCGAAGATCAGGAGCGATATTCCGTTGCCGATCCCACGCTCGGTAATCTGCTCGCCGAGCCACATCAGGAACAGCGCACCGGTGAGCAGAGACAGCGTTGACACGAAGTAGAAGCTGAAACCAGGTGCGAACGCGAGGCCCTGGGCCCCCATGGTGACGGAGAGCGCAAGCCCCTGTACGAGGCCAATGACCACGGTGCCATAGCGGGTGTACTGGGTGATCTTGCGCCGTCCGGCCTCGCCTTCCTTGCGCAGCGCGTCCAGCCTCGGATCCACCGCGGTCAACAGGTTCATGATGATGGAAGCCGTGATGTACGGCATGACCCCCAGCGCAAGAATGCTCATGCGCTCGAACGCACCGCCTGTGAACATGTTGAAGAGATCGAAGATTCCGCCCTGGTTCTCCTCGAACAACTGCGCGAGACGACCCGGATTGATCCCGGGAACGGGAATATGGGTGCCAACGCGGTAGACGAACAACGCCATCAGGACGAACAGAATCCTGTTGCGAAGCTCGGTGATCCCGGACGAGAGTCCGGTCAGATTGGGGGCTGTAACGCTTGCCATCTAATCCTCTTCGGCGGCCTTATCCGCACCTTTGGCGGCCTTATCCGCACCTTTGGCGGCCTTATCCGCACCTTTGGCGGCCTTATCCGCGCCTTTGGCGGCTTTGTCCGCGCCTTTGGCGGCTTTGTCCGCGCCTTTGGCGGCTTTCTGCCCTGTGCGTGTCTGCCCTGAGCCTTTCGAACGGGTCGAAGGGTGGCTGCTCGCCGCTTCCTCGATCACGCCCCCCGCCCCCTCGATTGCGGCGCGCGCACCCTTCGATACACCGATGCCGCGCACCGTAACCGCTCGATCAATCGTACCCGAGAGAAAGATGCGAGCACGTTTCATGTTGCGCTGGATGAGACCGGCGCCGCGCAGAGTGGCAAGGTCCACCACATCGCCATCGACCTTCGCCAACTCTCCGAGTCGGACCTCCGCGGACACGAGACCGATGCGCGAACGAAATCCGAACTTGGGGATGCGTCGCTGCAGTGGCATCTGTCCGCCTTCGAAGCCGGGCTTCACGCTGCCGCCGGATCTGGACTTCAAACCCCCATGTCCGCGACCGGCGGTCTTGCCATGACCGCTCCCAGACCCTCGTCCAACGCGACGCCGCGACCGTTTGCTGCCACGGGAAGGACGCATTGTATTCAGACGCACCTCATGCCTCCTCTTCCACCCGTACCATGTAGTGAACGCGATCGATCATTCCCCGCACCGAGGGCGAGTCTTCGACCTCCACGGTCTGTCCGATCCGGCGCAACCCAAGCCCTACGACGCACGCTATGTGGTTCTTCAAACGCCCTACAGTGCTCTTCGTGAGGGTCACGTGCAGCGTCGCTTTTGCCTTCTGTGCCTTCGCATTCGCCATGGTCAGCCCAGAATCTCCTCCAAGGCCTTGCCGCGTTTGGCGGCAATCATCTCCGGAGAACTCATGGTCTGCAGCGCCTTGAATGTGGCGCGAATGACGTTCACCGGGTTGGTGGAGCCATAACACTTGGCAAGCACGTTGCGCACACCCACCGCTTCGAGCAATGCTCGCATGGTGCTCCCGGCAATCACGCCGGTGCCCTCGGATGCCGGTTGCATGTAAATCTTCGAGGCCCCGTGGCGCATGGTGATCGGATACTGAATGGTGGAGCCCTTCAGGTCGACGTCGATCATGTTACGACGCGCGGCCTCCATGCCCTTCTGAATGGCAATCGGCACTTCCCGCGCCTTTCCACGACCAAAGCCAACGCGACCATTGCCGTCACCCACGACGGCGAGCGCCGTGAAGCCAAAGATGCGCCCGCCCTTCACTACCTTGGCGACGCGATTGACATCCACCAGCTTCTCGACGAGGCCTTCTTCTCTGATCTCTTCGGAATACGCCATCTCTTTAAAACTCCAGACCGCCTTCGCGCGCGGCATCGGCCAGCGCCTTGACCCGACCGTGGTACTTGAAGCCGGAACGGTCGAAGGCCACCTTCTCAACTCCAGCCGATTTTGCCCGTTCCGCAATCATCTGGCCCACCTTCTGCGCCGCGTCAACGTTCCCGGTCTTAGCGCCTTTGAATGCCGTATCCAGGGTCGACGCGCTGACCAGCACGCGGTCTCCGGCGGGCGCGATCAGCTGTGCATAGATGTGTCGTGGCGTGCGATGCACGCACAAGCGCGTCGTGCCGCGCTGGCGCATGCGAATCCGGCTCTTTTGAGCCCGCCGAACTCTTGTGTCCTTCTTTCCGCTCATCGCTGTTTTTCCGCTCATGGCTGCTACTTCTTCTTGGCCTCTTTGCGACGGACGCGTTCATCCGAGTAGCGCACGCCCTTACCCTTGTAGGGCTCGGGGGGTCGGAAGGCTCGAATCTCGGCAGATACTTGCCCTACCAACTGCTTGTCCACGCCCCTCACCAAAATCTCGGTGTTGCTCGGCGTCTCCACCTCGATGCCCTCGGGAATTGTGTACTCCACCGGATGTGAGAAGCCGAGGGTCAGCGCAAGGGACTTGTCCCTCGCCAGGGCGCGATAGCCCACACCGGTGATCGCCAGACGCTTCTCGAAGCCCTCGGTCACCCCAATCACCATGTTATTCAGGAGCGAGCGCGTCGTGCCGGCCATCGCGCGCGAGTTCTTCGACTGGTCGCGAGCGCTCACGCGCAGCTCGTTGTCCTCCCGATCGACGACGACACCTGCGTGCAGCTCGATCGAGAGCTCGCCCCTGGCACCCTTGATGCTCACGGTCGTGTCCTTGAACTCGACTTGAACGCCTTCGGGCACGGGAACGGGATTTTGAGCAACTCGTGACATCCGTCAAAACACCCTGCACAAAACTTCACCGCCGAGGCCGGCCTTGCGCGCCTCGCGATCCGTCATCACACCCTTGGGGGTGCTGATGATGGATATGCCGAGCCCGCCGTTTACCCTCGGCAGCTGCTCGCGTCTCTTGTATATCCGCAGTCCAGGTCGGCTCACGCGCTTGATCTCCTCGATCACCGGCGTGCCCTCGTGGTATTTGAGCTCGACAGTAAGCTCCGATTTCACGCCTTCCTCGACCGCATAGCCGCGGATGTATCCTTCCTTCTCGAGGACTCCACACACCGACACCTTCAGCTTGGACGACGGCATCGAGACCGAGGAGTGCTCCGCCATCTGACCGTTTCGAATACGGGTCAAGAGATCCGCGATTGGGTCCTGCATGCTCATGTGGTGCTCAACCCTCCTACCAACTCGCCTTCACGAGCCCGGGAATATCACCGCGCATGGCTGCTTCACGCAGCTTGTTGCGCCCTAAACCGAACTTGCGATACACGCCACGGGGCCGCCCCGTGAGCGCACATCGTCTTCGCAGCCGCACCGCGCTGGAGTTTCGAGGAAGCGCTTGAAACTTCAGCTGAGCATCCCAACGCTCGTCATCACTGATGGAGCGATCTCTGAGGATCGCCCTCAACTCCGCCCTGCGCTTCGCATACCGCGCCACCATTCGTTCGCGTTTCTTCTCGCGCTCCATGACCGAAGTTCTAGCCATTAGGTTTGTCCCACCTCCCGGAAGGGGAAGTTGAATGCCTGAAGGAGGGCAAGCCCTTCTTCGTCGGTTTTCGCCGTCGTCGAGATGGCAATGTTCAGTCCCCGAATCTTGTCGATCTTGTCGTAATCGATCTCCGGGAAGATGATCTGTTCCGTCACGCCCATCGAGAAATTTCCGCGGCCGTCGAACGCGCGGGGCGAGAGCCCCCTGAAATCTCTCATGCGCGGAATCGCGATGTCCACGAGGCGCTCGATGAATTCGTACATGCGGACCCGCCGCAAGGTCACCTTGACCCCGATGGGATATCCCGTGCGAATCTTGAACGCGGCGATGGACTTCCGCGCATTGGTGATCACGGGTTTCTGTCCGGAAATCAGCATGAGATCGTCCATGCTGGTCTCGATCAACTTTCGATCTCCCACGGCCTCGCCTACACCCATATTGAGCGTCACCTTGGAAACTCGCGGTACCGCCATGATGCTGGAATAGCCACGCTCCTCGAGCAAGCGGGGCCGAATCTCGTTCACATATGTTTCGCCCAGGGTGGCCATTATTCGTCTATCGCCTCCCCCGTGCGTTTGTAATAGCGCACCTTGCGCCCTTCGTCGTTGCGAATGCCGACCTTGTCGGCCTTGGCAGTGTCTCGATTGAAGATCGCCACGTTCGACGCCTGAATGGCCGCCTCCTGCTCCTGGATGCCGCCGCCGGTACCCCGATACGGATCTGCTCTCGTGTGTTTCTTGACCATGTTGATGCCGCTAACGATCAATCGGCCGTCGCCCACGATCCTGATCACTTCGCCGCGTCTGCCCTTGTCGCGGCCGGCGATGACGATGACCTCATCGTTTGCGCGGATTTTCCTCATCACAGCACCTCCGGCGCGAGGGAGATGATGCGCATGAAGTTCTCGGTGCGAAGCTCACGAGTCACTGGACCGAAGATGCGTGTACCGATGGGCTGCAGCTGCGGATTCAGCAGCACTGCGGCATTTTGATCGAAGCGAATGACCGACCCATCGCCGCGACGAATGCCCTTCTTGGTTCGCACGACCACTGCATCGAGAATCTGTCCCTTGCGCACGCGCCCGCGTGGAATTGCTTCTTTCACGGTCACCTTGATGATGTCACCGATGCCCGCATAGCGGCGTCGTGATCCACCGAGCACCTTGATGCACTGCACGCGCCGAGCGCCGCTGTTGTCCGCAATGTCGAGCATCGTCTCCGCCTGAATCATATTCCCGCTCCACCCAGATCCGTCAGACGTTATCCGCGCGAACGTCGATGCTTTCGAGTCGCCATGACTTGGTCTTCGAGATGGGCCGGCACTCGCGCACCGTCACCACATCGCCCGTGCCGCACTCGTTGTTCTCGTCATGGGCGCTCACCTTCGACCGACGGCGCATGTACTTTCCATACAACGGATGCTTCACCGTCCGCTCGACGAGAACCACCACCGTTTTGTCCATTTTGTTGCTGATGACCGTGCCGGTCAGCGTTCGGGTCTGTTTCTCAGCCATGGATAGCGCTCTCGTCAGTCATCGCTCTTGCTCTCGTCGGTCTGCGTCGAAACGTTACTTGCCTTCTCTACTAGCACGGTCTTGACGCGAGCGATCTCGCGCCGCGCCTCTCCGATGAGATGGGTCTGGCCCAACTGTCCGTTCGCCTTCTGCATGCGCAGATTGAACTGCTCTTTAGTGAGTCGCATGAGTTCCTCACGCAGTTCCTCATCGGTGCATTCTCGAAGCGCTTGCACCTCCATCACATCACCGTTCGCTTCACGAATGCCGTCGGAAACGGTAACTTGCTCGCCGCGAGCGTAAACGCCTCACGCGCCAGAGCCTCGGGAACACCCTGCATTTCATAGAGCACCCGTCCAGGCTGGATCTGCGCCACCCAGAACTCGACACTTCCCTTTCCCTTACCTTGACGCACCTCCAATGGCTTCTTGGTGATCGGCTTGTCGGGAAAAACGCGGATCCAGACCTTCGCGCCGCGTCGAACCTTGCGCGTGATCGCTCGACGGGCCGCCTCGATCTGGCGCGCCGTCATGCGACCACGCCCCAATGCCTTCAAACCGAACTCACCGAAGCTCACACGGCTGCCGCGTTGTGCGAGACCGCGGTTGCGCCCCTTCTGCTGTTTTCTATACTTCGTCCGCTTCGGCTGCAGCATTCAGCTCACTCCTCAGGAGTCGTCGCGCTATCCACGGAGCGGATCAGAGGGTGTATCAACAACACCTTCTCAGACCGCTCCCGCGGGCTCTTCTTCCTCGATGCCGAGGATCTCGCCTTTGAAAATCCAGACCTTCACGCCCAATACGCCATAGGTGGTGAGCGCTTCCGCCGTCGCGTAATCAATGTCGGCGCGCAGCGTATGCAAGGGCACTCTGCCCTCGTGATAACTCTCTGACCGCGCGATCTCCGAGCCCCCGAGGCGTCCAGCCACGCGCACCTTGATTCCCTTCGCGCCGAGGCGCATGGCATTTTGGATCACACGTCGCATCGCTCGGCGAAACTGAACCCGACGCTCCAGCTGCTGGGCGACGTTCTGTGCGACCAGCAACGCATCGAGCTCCGGCTTGCGAATCTCCTCGATGTTGATGTGCACCGGAACTCCCATCTCCTCGGCCACCTCTCGACGCAACCGGTCGACGTCCTCGCCTTTCTTTCCAATCACGATGCCCGGCCGCGCGGTATAAATGGTGATGCGCGCCGTCTGCGCGGGTCGCTCGATCTCGATGCGGCTTACCGAAGCCTGGGAGAGACGATTGCGGATGTAATCGCGCACCTTCAAATCGGTGAGCAGGTTCTTCGCGTAGTCCTTCTTGTCGGCATACCAGATCGATGAATGTTCCTTGATGATCCCGAGCCTCATACCTGTCGGATGTACTTTCTGTCCCACCTCGAGCCTCTATTCAGTTCCTGTGCCACGGCAGCCGCTCGGCTGCCACGACATCCATGCCCCGGTTCGCTAGTCGTCCGTCACTGCCACGGTGATGTGGCAGCTACGTTTGAGTATCCGGTCCGCCCGGCCCTTCGCGCGCGGATGGATGCGTTTGAGCGTTCGTCCTTCGTCAACGAATATCCTGGCGATTCGAAGCTCATCCACATCCGCGCCTTCGTTGTTCTCCGCATTCGCAATGGCCGACTCCAGCACTTTGCGAATGAGTCCAGCACCCTTCTTGGTGCTGAAGTTCAAGATGTCCAGTGCCTTCCCGACGTCCTTCCCACGCACCTGGTCTGCCACCACCCGCGCCTTCTGGGGAGACAGCCGAAGCATCTTTGCCCTTGCGTAGACTTCCACCGTCACCGCCTCAACGCCGCGAGCGTCGATCCGCGGCATGGCCGCGAAACGTTCTCGTAGGCGCAAACTCACCGAGCTTGTGCCCGACCATTTCCTCGGTGACGAAAACCGGGACATGCGCGCGCCCGTTGTGTATGGCAATCGTCAACCCAACCATTTCGGGCACGACCATGGAACGTCTCGACCACGTCCGAATCGGACGCTTGTCGTTGGTCCGGGACGCGGTTTCCACCTTGCGCATCAGGTGGAGATCCACGAACGGTCCTTTTCTGAGTGATCTCGGCACCCTCTCCTCCGCCGTTATTTCCGCGTTGCACGCCGCGAACGCACGATCATGCGGTCGGTGCGTTTGTTGCTTCGGGTCTTGTGACCCTTGGTGGGCACTCCCCACGGCGTCACCGGATGACGCCCGCCTGAACTCTTTCCTTCACCACCTCCATGGGGATGATCCACCGGGTTCATCGCCACACCACGCACAGTGGGCCTGATACCTCGCCATCGCTTGGCACCGGCTTTGCCGAGAGATCCCAAGTTGTGCTCGCCGTTGCCTACCGCGCCCAGGGTCGCGCGACACTCGATGAGCACGCGGCGCATCTCACCGGAGCGCAACCGCAATGTGGCGTAAGAGCCTTCCCGCGCCACCAGCTGAGCCGAGGTCCCTGCCGAGCGTGCGAGCTGCGCTCCCTTGCCGGGTTTGAGCTCGATGCAGTGAATCACGCTGCCCAGCGGTACGTTTCGCAGCGGCATGCAGTTGCCGCTACGGATCGGCGCTTCGCTGCCAGACATCAGCTCATCTCCCTCGCGCAACCCCTCCGGGGCGATGATGTAGCGCCGTTCGCCATCGCGATATTTCAGCAGCGCAATGTTGGCCGAGCGATTCGGATCGTATTCCAAGCGCTCGACGAGTGCCGGCACACCATCTTTCTGGCGTCTGAAGTCGATGACTCGATAACGCTGCTTGTGGCCGCCGCCTCGGTGTCGCGAGGTGATACGGCCCTTGTTGTTTCGGCCACCGCTCTTGTGCTTGGGCTCTGTCAGAGGCTTGTATGGGTCGCCCTTGTATAGCCCACGGTCCACCACCTGCACGACGAAGCGGCGTCCCGGCGAGGTTGGTTTTGCTTTGATGACCGCCATCAGTGTCCTCTAACCCCTTCTTCTAACCCACTGTTCAAAGAGAGGAGAAATCAATTTCTTGACCGTCTTCCAACCTGACATAGGCCTTCTTCCAGCTCTTGCGCTTCACGACTCCTTTCAGACGTCGCTTGACCTTGCCCTTCACATTCAACGTGGTGACGTCGCGGACCTTCACGTCGAAGACGCCTTCCACCGCAAGCTTGATCTCTGTCTTCGTGGCGTCGCGCGCGACCTTGAACGTGTACTGATTGGACTGGTCTCCCAACCGCGATGCCTTCTCCGAGAAATGTGGCGCCTCCAATATCCGATACATGCGCTCACGATTCATGCCAGCGCCTCCTCGAAGCTCTTCAGCGCATCCACCGTGATCAGAACCTTCTCGTGGCCTACAAGTCCGGCCGGGTCCACGGCGTGAACGTCGCGAACATCGACATGCGGAAGATTTCTCGCGGCGAGGTAGAGATTGCGTTCCAAGGCGTGAGTGATGATGAGGCAGGAAGGGAGGTCGAGATCGTTGAGCTGGTTGGCGAGGTGCTTGGTCTTGGGTTCGTCTACGTTGAAATCCTTGACGATTACCAGGCGGTCCTGGCGCACCAACTCGGAGAGAATGCATCGCATCGCCCCCCGATACATCTTGCGGTTGACCTTCTGGGAGAAGCTGCGCGGCGTCGCCGCAAAGACCTTGCCGCCGCCGCGCCAGATCGGGCTTCGAATGGTGCCTGCGCGGGCGCGGCCCATGCCTTTCTGACGAAACGGCTTGCGGCCACCGCCTCTCACCTGAGACCGGGTCTTCTGCGCCTTGCTGCCCTGACGGCTGCCTGCTAGAAACGCGGTCACCACCTGATGCACGAGAGCCGCGTTGAATTCCTGCCCGAAGGTGTGCTCCGAGACTTCCACCGAAGACTTTCGTTTGCCCGACACCGTCAACGTCATGCTCATGAGGTGTGGTCACCTTTGACGCACGGTCGAACGATCACATCGCTGCCCGCCGCACCCGGCACGGAACCCTTGATCAGCAAGAGCCCCCGATCAGCGTCTATCCTCACGATCTCGAGATTCTGCGTGGTGACCCGCACATTGCCGAGATGCCCTGCCATCTTCTTGCCTTTGAATACCCGCCCGGGCGTCTGGCATTGTCCGATGGAGCCTGGAGCGCGATGTGCCAGCGAATTGCCGTGCGTGGCGTCCTGCATCTGAAAATTCCAGCGCTTGACCACACCCGCGTACCCCTTGCCCTTGGAAGTGCCGCTCACGTCCACCTTCTGGCCCGCCTCGAATTGATCCAACCCCAGGCTCCCGCCGGGGGACAGGTCTTCGAGCTCACCCGCGGTGGTGCGAAACTCCCAAAGTCCTCTTCCGGCCTCCGTACCGGCCTTGGCGAAGTGTCCGCCAAGAGGTTTCCCAACGCGCGACGGACGGCGGCTACCCGTGGTCAGCTGCACCGAGGCGTATCCATCGGTCTCCGATGTCTTGATCTGCGTCACCCGATTGGCCTCGACCTCGATCACCGTCACGGGCACAGAGACGCCCTCATCGGTGAATACACGGGTCATGCCGCTCTTTCGGCCGACCAAGCCAATCGCCATCGCGGCGCGTCCTCATAGCATTGAGCCGGAGTAACCCCCCGGCCCAAGTCCCAATTCTTGAAGTCTCCCAGCCATCCTACTGGCTACCACCGCTCTTCACGGCGGCGCGCCGGGCTTCCCCGGGCATTTCCTAGTAGTTCCTGTCCCGAAATTCGCCGTCCGGGCGAATTTCTTCCAACGCTCCGGCGAAGTAAATTCGCCTTCGCTCCCAAAACCCTTGCCTTTGCAGCGTGCTACTCCGCAAAGAGCGGGTTTTGCTTAGGGCAGCCGCACGGCTGCCCCGGCGTCCATGCCCCGGAGCTAGTTTCCGGACGGAAACTAGCTATCCGAGGCTGATCTCGACCTCGACTCCTGCCGCCAGATCCAGCTTCATCAGCGCATCTACGGTCTTTTCCGTCGGCTCGACGATGTCGAGCAACCGCTTATGGGTCCTGATCTCGTATTGATCGCGCGCGTCCTTGTCGACGTGCGGCGAGATCAGCACCGTGTATCTCTCCTTCCGGGTGGGAAGTGGAATGGGCCCAAGCACCTGCGCACCCGTGCGCTTCGCCGTCTCCACGATTTCCTGCGTGGATACGTCGATCAAACGATGATCAAACGCCTTCAACCGAATGCGAATGCGTTGACTCTGCACTGCCACAACAATTCCAACCCTTTGATTTTTGAGGGCGAAACACGCCGCCCCCGGGGAAAGGGAGCGGGCATTCTACTGACGGCCCCCAGGGGTGTCAACGAACGCACAAGGGCTGTCCGATACGTCGGTCGAACCACTCGGAACCCAGTCGTCAGCCGCCAATCTCCGACCTTCGGCACCCGAAAGCCACAGGCGGCACGGGCCTATTCAACCACCTTGGTGACGACGCCGGCAGTCGGCTGCGCCGATCTGCTTAGCGTCGTCCCTGACCTGTCCACCCACACTCGAAGGATCAAACGCCATGCAAGGTGTTCGAGTCATTCAACCACCTTGGTGACGACGCCGGCGCCAACGGTGCGTCCACCTTCGCGGATCGCAAAGCGTAAGCCCTCG
>JAPULC010000518.1 GCA_027295305.1 Gammaproteobacteria bacterium | reverse complement strand
ATTGCCGGCGGGGCCAATCTCTCATCGTTCGAGCCATTCAAGAAGGTCGAGAAGCGGCGCGAGAGATCGATCGATTCCTGATGGGCGAGACGCTTCTGCCCTAGTTGCTCAACGCGACCCTCGTCGGCTCAGGGCGACGCTTCGACGTCTTTCTGGACTTCCCCGAACGAGCGAATCCAGGGTGAGCCGCCGACGCTCGATGGGAGCCTATTGGCCCCGTTCGAGGCACTCTCGCGGTCCGGGTACACGCCATAGAGCACCACGAACCAAGGACTACCTCCCCGCCGCGTCTCGAAGTACGCAAAAGGCTCTCCCGGCGCCTGCGCGCCCAGGAAACGATCCAACCGTTCGCGGGAGGACACCCCGAAGAGTTGAAGCACGTAGGCGTCGGGGTGCTGTTCCCGTATCCAGCCGGGTCCCCGTGCCTGCGGCACGATCTCTGCAACCGTCAAAGGCGCTTCCTTCGCTGGTGGTGGCCCCAGATCGGGTTCCGGCTCTGCCTCGAGTCGAGCCATCGACTGCTCGGCTGCGTCCCCCATCGGCTCGGCAGGTTGCTCCGGCGCACCCTGGCTTTCCGGGGCTTCGAGGACTTCCACCACGGGCGCGACTTGCGGTGGCACATGGGCGGTATCAGGTGATGGTTCTTCCGCAGACTCGGTGTTGTCGGCGACGTCATCCATCCAAGTGCCTGGCATCGACACAGGCGCTGCCTCGACAGGAGAGGGTTCGGCTGCGACGGACTCCACCTCCGGCCCCGGGGGAGGCGTTGGCGTCGCCTCGATGGGCGGCATCTCGACCTGCCGCACTCGCACCACCGGGATTTCACGCGGGGTCGACACTTCGCGGCGTGCATTTTCACGCACCTTCAGCGCTTCCAGCGGGGTTGGTATGTCGCCGCCACGCTCGCGATCGGGCAGGAGCGACTGGAAGTCCACCAGGACTACGAGCAGCACGAGGGAGATGACACTCGCGACCCCGATGTGAATCCACGGCAGGCCACGCCGCGAGGGGCTGGCGCCGGTGGTTTCGAGCTCACCGACATCGATGTCCAACCTCGATTGTGCGCCCGGTGAACGCGCAAGCCGGCGCTTCAGATACCGCTCGGTCGCATCCACCGTATCGGGGTTCAACGGCGTGTGATGCCAACCCACTTCCGGCGCGAACGCCGCAATCATGAGCCCGAAGCCCTCGCCGAATTTCTCGTCCCCGAAAAGCACCAGGCGCAAGCCATCAAAAGCGAGGGACTTCTCCATCAGCTCGAGAAACGACTCGATCACACTGTCCGGGAGGTGATCCGCATTGTCCATGAGGATGATGTCGAGACGCCCCACGTCGGCGAGATCGCGTGAGTGAGCGAGAATCTTCCCCTGAAGGTCGGATGGTGAGGCCGTCTCGCGCACCTCGAGTCCCAGTCCAAACGCCACCGCCGCCCAGATGTCGTGACCAGTGCGCTGCGCGGCGCCATTGACTCTTGCGGCGCGGCTGCCGGGTTCCACGTGATTGGAGAGCAGCTGAAACAGCGCGGCCCTGCCGGCGCCCCTGGCTCCCGACACGACCAGTATGCGGTGATGCCACTCACCGAGTTGCTTCACATAACGAAGTGCCTTCGCCGAGGTATCGTCGTCGAAAGAATCTTCCGCCAACCGCCGTCTCCGTATGTGGCTAGCTCTTTGTCCGGAAATTCGCCATCCGGGCGAATTTCCTCCGACGCTGCGGCGAAGCAAGTTCGCCTTCATCTTGGTGGTCTCCCACCGCGCTCCCAGGCCTTTTCTTTTTGCTGCGCGCTCTTCCGTAAAAGGCTCCGCAAAAAGCGGCCCTGCTTACGCTAGCCGCAAGGCTGGCGCGACATCCCTGTCCCGGACCTTCGTTCCTATCGCTTCCAGACAGGAGCTAGTTAGCGCTCGCAGAGCGCGTCGCCAGCCCTCAATGTCTGCGCCAATGATGTTTGCGAACATGCAGCCGTGGTGCGCACGTTACCGATCCGATCTACCACCACGAACCTGATTGTGCCTGCTTTCACCTTCTTGTCGTGCGACATCGCTTCAAGCAAGGCATCGGGTTCGAGATCAGGCGGCACGACCACGGGCAGACCCGTGCGCTTGAGTAGCTGTTTGATCCGCTGTGCCTCCGCATCGCCGAGCAACTTCTCACGCATCGACAGATCCGCCGCCATCACCATGCCGAGGGACACCGCCTCCCCGTGCAGCCACCGTGAATATCCGGTTGCCTGCTCCAGAGCGTGAGCGAACGTGTGCCCGAAGTTCAGGATTTCGCGCAGGCCCGACTCGCGCTCGTCCGCTGCAACGACCTTTGCTTTGATCTCGCACGAGCGGCGAATCGCATATCCAATGGCGTTGCCCTCGAGGTGCAATACGTCATCGACGTGGTGCTCGAGCCAGCCGAAGAATTCGGCATCGTAGATGACGCCATGCTTGATCACTTCCGCAATCCCGGCGGTGAGCTCGCGCGGCGGCAATGTCGCCAGCACCGTCGTATCGGCAATGACACATGCCGGTTGATAGAACGCGCCAATGAGATTCTTGCCGGTCGGGTGATTCACGGCGGTCTTGCCGCCCACGGACGAATCCACCTGTGCGAGCAACGTCGTTGGCATCTGGATGAATCGCACGCCGCGCAGATAGCTCGCCGCGGCGAATCCTGCTATGTCGCCAACGACGCCGCCTCCCAGAGCCACCACCGTAGTGTTTCGATCGTGGCGTCCTTCCACCAGCGCATCGATGATCTTCGAGAAGCTCGCAAGCGTCTTGTGGATCTCACCATCCGGCAACGCAACGTCGCAGACGTGCACGTTCGATAGCGCCTGACGCACCCTCTCCAGATACAGCGGTGCGACGGTCTCGTTGGTCACGACAAGCGCCTGCGAGCCGGCCAGGTACGGCCGTATGAGCTCCGCGCCGCCTATGAGATCGGGGCCGATGAAGATCGGATAGCGCCGTTCACCCAGCTCGACGTAGAGCTCATGCTCGACGCTCAACTCTCGGCTCCTCGCAGATGACGCACGATCTCCTGGGCCAGCGCACGAGCCGAGCGCTTGTCCGCGCGAAAGATCAGATCCGCCACCTCGCGATACAGCGGATCGCGCTCCTCCTGCAATCGTCCCAGAACCTCCTGGGGTTCACCCTCGCGCAAGAGCGGCCGGCGCTTGTCCGCGCTCGTTCGCTCAACCTGTTGCGAAAGCGGTGTTTCGAGATAAATCGCCGTTCCGCGGCTGATCAGTCGTTTTCGATTCTCGGACCGGAGAATCGCTCCGCCGCCCGTGGCCACCACCACCCCAGCTCGCGCGGTGAGCTCATCAATCACCGCCTCCTCGCGATTACGAAATCCCTCCTCGCCCTCGACATCGAATATCCACGCAATGTCCGCGCCCGTTCGCTCCTCGATGACGCGGTCCGAGTCGAGAAATTCGAGACCCAGATACTCGGCGACAATCTTGCCCACGGTGGACTTGCCGGCCCCCATGGGTCCGACGAAAAACACATTGCGCCTACGCTCCATGAGTGGACGTACCCGTCACGAGACGATTTTCCCGCCTAGGAAGGAAGGGGCGACAAGGTAGTGACCCCGATAGTCGAAGGCAAGCTCAGCTTGCTCGAAGGCAAGCTCAGCTTGCCCGGGCGCCGCTTACCCTCGAGCACGAGGGCTCCTCGAACCCTTCGACTGACCTCGGGGCGGGCCCCCTTCGACCAAGCGCGGGGCGGGCCCTTCGACTGAGCTCAGGGGAGCCCCTTCGGCCGGGCTCAGGGCAGACATTCAGCGGCTGCTGAGTGCGTCGCGCATGATCCTCGGCGTGATGAAGACCAGCAATTCCTGTCTGTCATCGCTCTCCACGGTGCGTCGGAACAGGCGTCCGACGTACGGGAGATCTCCAAGAAATGGTGTCTTGGTGGACGACATGTTGGTGCTCGTCTGAAAGATTCCGCCGAGCACTATGGTCTGGCCGTCTTCGACCAGCACCTGGGTCGTGATCTCGGTGGTGTTGATGCTCGGTACCCCGTTGAACACCTGGCCCACCGAGTCCTGATTGACCTTCAGGTCCATGATGATGCGATCGTCCGGCGTGATCTGCGGCGTCACTTCCAGCGACAGCACCGCTTCCTTGAAGGACGTGGACGTCGCGCCGCTGCTCGATGCCTCCTGGAACGGAATCTCCACACCCGAGAGAATCGTCGCCGCCTGCTTGTCGGCAGTGATGACCTTCGGCCGTGCCACGACCTCGGCAAATCCGTCCGTCGCGATTGCCGAAAGCTCGAGATCGAGAAGGAAGTTCGAACCGGTGAGACCGATGCCGACGCTCGATGAGCCTTCGCCGGTCACACCGAGATCAACTATCAGCGCATCGGGGAACCCTATCTCGGTGGTGCCGGACACGATTCCATCCTGCAGCTCCCCCAACGTATTCAGGCTGCCGCCGATCTTGAGGAACTTGTTGCCGACACTTTCAAATCCGCCGCCGCCCCATCGAATGCCGAGCTCCTCGGTCATGTTGGTCTGTGCGTTGACGATTCTCGCTTCGATGAGCACCTGCCTCACGGGAACATCGAGGCGCGCGAGGATGCGCCGGAATTCCTCCAGATTCTCCGCCGTGTCGGTGAGAATGATGGAGTTGGTGCGCTCATCCACGATCACGCTGCCGCGCTCGGAGAGCACGCTCGGGCCACCGTCGCCACCGGCAGTATTGCTGAACAGATCGAAGATCTCGGACGCACTCGCATAACGCACCTGGATGAAGTCCGTGCGCAGTGGTGCGAGCTCTGAGATCTGACGTCGATTCTCGAGCTCGAGCTTCTCGCGTGCCGCGATCTCGGAAGCAGGTGCAACCAGAAGCACATTGCCGATCTGGCGCTTGTCGAGCCCCTTGGTCTTCAAGATGAGATCCAGCGCCTGGTCCCAAGGAACGTTTTTCAACCTCAGCGTGATGCGGCCGGAGACAGTGTCACTCGCCACCAGGTTGAGATCGGTGAAGTCCGCAATCAGCTGCAGTACCGAGCGAACCTCGATGTCCTGGAAATTCAGCGACAGCTTCTCGCCCTTGAACCTGAACACGTCGTCCGCTAGCTCGATGTCATCCGGGGTCACGGGGCGTACATTGACCGTGAGGGTCTCGTCGGCCTGATAGGCGAGATAGTCGTAGTCCCCGGTCGGCTGAATCGTGATGACCACGTTGCCAGCTTCCACGACCGCATCGATGATCTGAACGGGGGTCGCAAAATCCACCACGTCCAAGCGACGCCGGAGGTTGGGTGGCAGCGCGGTGTTGCCGATTTCGACGCGAATGTTTCCGCCTTCGCCGTGAATGTCCACCGGCGCGGTCGGATCGGACAACGTGATGACCACGCGACCTTCGCCGTCTTCACCGCGTCGAAAGTCGATGTCGAGGATCTGCGAATCGGATGCGAGCAGCTGATCGTCTGCGCTCATGGGAATGTCGAGATCAGGCGTCGCCGCGATCGCGGCGCCCTGGCTATCTACTCCGACCATCACGAAAAGCGTGTTGCCTTCGACCGTCGACGTGTACGGCACGAGCTCTGCGAGGTTCACGATCACACGCGTGCGATCCCCCGCCTCGATGACGGTAACGCTGCGCGCGTTGCCGATCCCCAGACTGTGATATTTGCTCTCCAGCGTGCTGGTGACATCTTCGAGATCCAACGCAATCCGTGCCGGCCGCTCAATGGTGTAGCCCGTCGGCAGCGGCGGCGGCATGTCGAACTGCATACGAATTTCGGTCCTATCGCCAGGGAGCGAGGAGAACTCGATGCGTTCCAGGGTGGCTCCTTGAGCACCCATGCAGAACAGCAACGACAACGCAGTCAGCCAGCGAAGCCGGGCGCCAGCGACAATCCCTCTATAAGCGTTCATGGAGTCTCTCCGATGTCCTGTCAGATTTCGCCGCGCAGAACTACGCTGCGATTACGTTTGATCCAACCACCAACGCCATTGCTGACGACCTCGGTCAACAGAAGTTCGGTTTCGGTGATTTCCTGTATCTGTCCGTGATCCTTTCCCATGTAGTCGCCGAGTTGAACCCGATGAACACCTCCGTCGCCGTCTTCAATGAGGGCGAAGAGTTCCTCGTTGCGTCCAAGCGTTCCAACCATCTTCAGCACCTCCACTTGAAACTGTTCGAGAAATTCTCTGGGCCTGTCGGTCACTGGGGGCGAAACGGTGTCCTGATCGGGAGGTGGCACAGTGATCTTGATCGGCGGCTGAAAGGGACTGCGCAAACTGCTCGCGCTGTACGCGAACGGTTGATAGGGCTCGAACTCGGGAAGCGGTGAGATGCTTCCTTTAGGACGCGCCTCGACTTCATCCATGAACGCATCGAGATCACGAAAACGCATCTCCGTCTCGCAGCCAACGAGGGTCAGCAGCACAAGGATCGCTGTCGGAATGCGCGGCGACATCACTGACTTCCTTCAGGTGCCTCGCCGTTCTCATCCAGGTAACGGTAAGTCTTCGCAAGAATGCTCATTCGAAGATCACTCGGGCCCTTCTCCGGCTTGATCTCGAAGTCGTGCAACGTGACGATCCGCGAGAGATTGGAAACGGCACTGACGAATTCACCCAGATCGTGGAAACGTCCCTTCACGACCACCCTGATCGGTTTCTCCACATAGAATTCCGCTGCGCGTTCCGGTTCCGGATCCAGCTGCTCGACCTCGAGTCCGCTCTCGCGTGCCGCTTCGTCGATGTCGTCGATCAGTCCCGGCACTTCAGTATCACTCGGCAGTTGCCGTAGGAGCGATCCGAACTGCTCCTCCATGTCTTCGCGTTGACGACGCAGCGCGCCGAGATTCGCAGACTTGAAGGCTTTGTCTTCGTATTCCTGTTTGAGAGACTCTTCCTGACTGCTGTATCGATCGAGGTCCTGAAGGAGTCCGCTGACATACGCGAAGTATCCGCCACCCAACGCCAACGCAAATCCCATCACCAGGATGATGGCCTTGACCATCGGCGGCCAGGAACCGATGTTGTTGATATCGAGTTCCTGAAAATCGATGTTCTGAAGCTGTTCGAATAGTTCCTGGGGGGAAGCCATGGCTTCAGCTCATCCTTCCTCTCCGAGGTCGGTCTGACTCGGACTGACTTGACGGAGCGTCAAGTTGAAGCTCGATGCCTGCTCGCCGAACGACGGGTTTCGCTTGATGCCCTTCAGATTGGGGTCGGCGAACCATTCCGAGCCGTCGATGCGACGCATCAGATCCGAGATGCGATTATTCGACTCAGCGTTGCCGCGAATCGAGATCGTCGTTCCTTCCTTTCTCAAGTCAATGTAGTACACGCCCTCGGAGAGTGTGCGCACCATCTCGTCGAAGACGCGTACGATCACCGGGCGGTTGCCCTGCAACTCCTGGATCACACGCATTCGCGATAGAAGCTGCTCGCGGGTTTCACGCAGATGATCAATTTCCTTGATCCGCTCGTTGAGAACGGCGATCTTGCCCTCGAGATAGGTGTTGCGCTTCAGTTGCGTGTCGATGGACGTACTGAGGTAGAGCCCCACCACATACACGATGACGGCCGCGACACCCGCCACGACAGCGAGGTTGGTGAGGAACTCCTTCTGCTTACGTTCGCGCTCCCATTCGCGCCACGGCAGCAGATTGATTCTTGCCATTAGTCGAAGCTCCTCATCGCCAAGCCACATGAGATCATCATGGCTGGGGCGTCATTGGAGAGGGCTTCTGCGTGCACCTTGGGTGCGAGCGACATCTCGACGAACGGGTTGGCAATCAGGGTCGGCGTGCCGAGGCGTTCTTCGATGAGCTCGGTCAAGCCCAGGATGGATGCAGTGCCACCTGCCAGCACGATGTAGTCGACGTCGTCGTACTGCGTGGAAGAAAAGAAGAACTGAAGCGAACGCGTCACCTGTTGCAACACCGCCTCTTTGAACGGGTTCAGAACCTCGTCCTCATAGTCGTCGGGAAGCCCACCTTGTTTCTTGGCGAGACCGGCCTCTTCCATCGATAAGCTGTAACGACGTTGAATCTCTTCGGTCAGCTGCTTGCCGCCGAAGAGTTGATCGCGGGTGTAGATGATCTTGTCTTCTGCTAGCACCGACAGCGCGGTCATGGTCGCGCCGATGTCGATGATCGCCACAACCATCTCGTCAGGATTCGCCCCAAGCTGCGGCTGAATCAAATCGAACGCGCGGTGCATTGCGTGAGCTTCGGTGTCGACGACACGTGCTTTCAGACCGCCGAGCTCGAGCGCTGCTTCGCGCAGCTCGACGTTCTCCCGTCGACAGGCCACGAGGAGCACGTCCACTTGATCGGGATTGCGCTCCGAGTCACCTTCGACTTCGAAGTCGATTGCGACCTCGTCGAGGGGATATGGGATGTATTGATCAGCCTCGACGATGATCTGATTTTCCATCTCTTCGTCGTTGAGGCCACGGTCCATCTCGATGGTCTTGGTGATCACCGCAGAACCCGCCACGGCGACGGCAGAGAGCTTGACGGTGCTGCGCGATCGCTGCAGCACGCGCTTGATGGCCTCGCCGACGCCTTCGACATCGGCAATGTTCTTCTCGACCACCGCGTTCGGCGGAAGCGGTTCGACTCCGTACGCCTCCACACGGTAGCGGTTGTTGTTTTTGCTAAGCTCCAGTAGCTTCACCGACGTGGAGCTGATATCCAGGCCGAGAAGCGTGTCTGATTTTTTCGCGAACAGGCCGAACACTACAAATTTCCTATCTATAGCGGGCACTTACGCCCAATATATACGACACTCCATTAAATACCAGTCTCCAAACCAGAGCAATCGATCGTGGGTAATGGGCTCCAGCCGGATACATTATTTCGGGGTGTTCATGGGTGCCCGCCCTCGTCCATTAAATTTATCAGAGAATTCAACGATTTCGAGTGACAAATGCGGCGCGTTCTAAGTTGCATTATGTGGCTTGCCGTATCCGGCGTATGTGCCCTCGTTCTCACGCTCGTGGGCATCTTCCTTTATCTCGATCCACAGATCCCGTCGGCTGAGAGCTATCGTCATCTGCGCCTCGAGACGCCGCTCAGGATCTTCACTTCCGACGGTCAGCTGATCGCCGAATTCGGTCAACGACGACTGATCCCACTGCCCATCGCAGAGATGCCGGAGCTGTTCATCGCAGCGCTCCTCGACACCGAAGACAAGCGCTTCTACGACCACGGTGGCATCGACCTCATCACCCTGGCCAATGCCGGCGTGTCGCTGATTCAGCACCGGGGAGCGATACGTGGCCCCGGGGGCAGCACCATCACCATGCAGCTCGCCCGCAACATCTCGTTCACGCTGGAGCGCACCTTCCTCCGCAAATTCAAAGAGATTGTTCTCGCGCTGAAAATCGAGCGCGAGCTCGAGAAGGACGAGATACTGGAACTCTATCTGAACGTCATTCCCTTCGGAAAGCACGCCTATGGCGCCGAAGCGGCTGCTCGCACCTACTACGGAAGAGCTCTCGACGAGCTGAATCTCAGCCAGCTTGCGATGTTGGCTGGCATTCCTCAGGCACCCACTGCGGGCAACCCCATCAACGGCCCGGACAGGTCGCTTCGGCGTCGAAACCTGGTGCTGACGCGCATGCTCGAGCAGGGCAGCATCGATCGGGCACAACACGACTCTGCGGTGGCCGCGCCGATCACGGCCTCGGTTCACGGTCGCACCACGGAGCTGCCGGCGCCATACGCCGCGGAACGGGCACGCCGGCAATTACTCAAGCGGTACGGAAGGCGAATTTACACGGACGGATTCGAGGTCTTCACGACCATCGATCCACGCATGCAGAGCGCGGCACGAGCCGCGCTCACCAACGGCATTCACGGCTATGACGAGCGCCATGGCTATCGCGGGCCGGAAGCACGGTTCGCCACCGACCTCGAAGAACTCGCCAATAGCGCAAGCGAGTTCCCGAGCATCGATGCCTACTGGCTGAGCGCCATCGCTGCGATCGTGCCATACAGGGATCAGTTGCCAGCGGTCGTGACGCGTCTGCAGGAACGATCGTTCGCCGCGCTGCTCTCGAACGGTGCGGAAGTCGAGGTCCCCTGGGAAGGAATGGCCTGGGCGAGGCCCCACGTCGATGCCAACACCCTCGGACCTCGACCCCGCAACGCAGGCGACATCGTGGCGCCCGGAGACGTGATTCGTCTGCGCGCGGTTGAATCGACTCGGTGGAGGTTATCCCAGCTGCCCGGCGTCCAAGGTTCGCTCGTAGCCCTCGATCCGGAGGACGGCGCGGTGCGTGCGCTCGTCGGGGGCTACAACTTCAACATTCGTCAGTTCAATCACGCCACCCAGGCAAAGCGGCAGCCTGGCTCAGGATTCAAACCCTTCGTCTACTCGGCGGCGCTCGATCACGGCCTCACCCCGGCCAGCATGTTCACAGACGCGCCATTGGTTTTCGATGACGCGAATCTGGAAGGTTATTACCGCCCGGGGAATTTCGGCGGAACCTTCCAGGGACCCACGAGGCTGAGGACGGCGCTCTATCGTTCCATCAATCTCGTATCGATGCGGGTGCTCCTCGAGGTCGGAGCCGACAACGTCGTGTCGTTCGTCGAACGCTTTGGCTTCGATACCAGTCAGTTTCCCCGCAACACGCAGCTCGCCATAGGGGGTGGCACCATCGCGGTGACCTCCATGGAAATGGCCCGTGCGTTCGCAGTGTTCGCAAACGGCGGTTTTCGCGTCGATCCATACCTCATTCAGCGGATTCAACGAGACAACGGAGAGGTGCTCTACGTTGCAGCGCCCAAACGGGTCTGCCGCGATTGCCCGGAACTCGAGCCGACGATGCAAGGCATCTCCGTTTCACCCAATCACCGTGAAGCGCCAAATGCCCGGGCGGCCGATGCCGGGGCGGCCCATCCCGACGCAACCGAAAATGAAACCGCCTCTGGTCCCGATCAGGGCGGCGAGGCGGCATTGCCCACGCCCGAGCCCCGCGCCGAGCGGGTGATCGACGAACGCGTCGCCTTCATCATGAATTCCATGTTGCGCGACGTGGTTCAGCGTGGAACGGGATCCCGCGCGCGACAACTGGGCCGGCGCGACCTGGCGGGCAAAACCGGTACCACCAACGAGGCCGACACCTGGTTCAACGGTTTCACCCAGAATCTCGTCGCCACCGTCTGGCTCGGGTTCGGCGACAACCGCCCCCTCGGAGACAACGAATTCGGATCAAATGGCCCCCTTCCGATCTGGATCGAGTTCATGCGCGAGGCCATCGCCGGAGAATCCGAGCAGTTGCCGCCACGCCCGGACGGGTTGGTATCGATGCGCATCGATCCAAAGACGGGAGATCTCGCACAGCCAGGGGATCGGGGCGCAGTGTTCGAAATATTCCGAGAGGAATACGCACCCAAGAGGAAGCTCAGCACCCAGACGCCGGCCAACCTCTACGATGGTCGCGAGGAAATTCGACCCGAGGATATCTTCTGAGGCGGTTTCCGGTCACTGAACGGTTTTGATGAGATCCCCCGCGCGGGGCTCGCCGTGGGGGAAGTCGCCATTCAACAACCTGAGCTGCTCCTCAGGAAAGCGATCCAGGGTCGAGGCGCGGCCGAGGGATGAGTAGGTGTCCCCCGGCCTCGCTTCAACGACCTTCACTCGGGTGGTCGTCGCTTCCTGAAGATCCGACGCCTGCATGCGCCGAAACGAGGCGACCACCGCTTGCAGCTTTTCTCGCAGTCCTTCCACATCCGCCGCCTCACGCGTCTCGGCTCGAAATGCAAAGCCCGTGGCGTCTTTGAGCACCACGCCCACCAGAAGCACCTCCGACGCGCCGGGGTTGGCGGCCGTAGCCACCAATGCCGGGAACCCGTCGGGCTCCAGCGCCACGCCCTCGTCAGCCAACTCGATGTTGAGCTGGTCCTCGATGAACTCCCGGGGCGTCATCTCCTCCTCCACGCCCTGGCCGATCATTGCGATGAACGTGACGTTGGCTTTGGCGCGCGGATGAGCAAGTACCCGAACGGGGGAATCCTTCACCTCCCACCCCTTGGGAAAATCGACGACGAATCCCATGTTGCCGTGATAGTAGCGAGAGTCCTTCACGATTCCGTCCGCGGCCGGGTTACCCCACGCGAGACCGTCGATGGACTCGAGAAAACTTCCCACGGGCTCCACCCCCTCGTTGCTCATCTGTGCATACGCCTGCTCGATGATCCCGTGCAGGCGCTTGTCGTTTTTCGGATGGGTGGAGAACACACCGTGATAGGTCGGGGCGGCATTGGCCACCTTCTTGCTGAAGATCTCCTGGTCTTTGAGGATCTGGATGACCTCCACCATGGCGTAAGGATCGTAACCTGCGCGCGCGAGGTACCTGGCGCCGGCTTCGTCGGCCTCGAGCTCGGTCTCACGACCGAATCCCGACACCCATTCCGCCCCGTAGAGATCGACGGCTCTCGCGACGTCACCGCTTCCGGTGAGAATCGCCATGACCGTCGCCGCAACTTTGGACGTCGTCGCACGACTCTTGCGCCGTCCGTGATGCTTGAGCGCCACGTGACCGATCTCGTGACCGAGAACTGCGGCCAGCTGATCCTCGGTTTCGAGATAGGCGAGCAGTCCGCGATTGACGTAGATCCAGCCTCCCGGTGCCGCGAACGCGTTGATGTCTGGGCTGTTGATGATGCTGAAACGGTAATTGACGTCCGGCATGTCGCTCACCCGAGCGAGCCGCTGCCCCACCCGTCGGATGTATTCGCTCAGCGTCTGATCCTCATAGAGCGGCATCTGCTCGATGAGCTCCAGATGTGCCTTCTCACCCTTGTCCGCGTATGCGTTCGTGGTAAGGGCAATCACCAGCGCACAACCGCATAGCCACAACACGCCGAGCCATGGTCGGCGCGCCGGCTTGTGCGACAGGCTGGCGGGAGTGGGCACAGGAATGTGCAACATGGGCACAGGAATGTGCGACCCGACTCGGCGAAGGCGGCTCCTAAGGCGCATCATGGACATTTTCCGCACTTGGCGAATGTCACCATAAATAGCTGTGATCGGCACGGCAACAACCAGCGTGGGGGCTCCGGCCCCGTCATTCCATTAGACGCAATTCGGCCGAAATGGTTTCGATGACTAGTTCATGTCTAGAAATTCGCCGTCCGGGCGAATTTCTTCCCACGGCAGCCATACAGCTGCCGCGGCATCCCTGCCCCGGATCGCTAGTTCGCCGGTTCGCCGGCCGATCCAGAATGCTACGCATTCTGGACAGGACCTAGCTACCTCGAGCTTGCGCCACGATTACCGAAGCGGCGACGGAAACGTTCCACACGCCCGCCGGTGTCCAGAATCTTCTGTTGGCCGGTATAGAAAGGATGGCAGTTCGAGCAGACTTCCAGATGAATGTCTTCTCGCAGAGTCGATCGCGTCTTGATCACGTTTCCGCAGCTGCAGGTTGCCGTGATCTCCTTGTATTCGGGATGAATGTCGGGCTTCATCGTGAACGCACGCGCCTCGGAGAGGGGCGCGCAGTTTACCAGAGCCGAAAACCCCTGCAACCAACCAGGAGTCTGTTGAAAAATGATTCTACGAATCATTTTTCGCCCCCGATTTGCCTTCCATGGCAAATCAGGTGTCCGACAAAGTCGCGCGCAAGCGCGCGGGGAATCAAACACTTACGTGTTTGATTTGCGCTTGGCCATCCATGGCCAGAAGCTATCAGCCTGTCTTTCAACAGGCTGATAGATGGAAGTCACCGCAGCGTCCATCGTCAGAGTGGCCCTGCCGGGCCCTTTGCGCACGTTGTTCGACTATCGTGCGCAAGCCCCGCTCCTACCCGGTACGCGCGTGCAGGTGGAATTCGGCAAGCGGACGCTGGTGGGCGTGGTCATGGACTGCGTCGACGAAAGCGAGCATACGGGACCCTTGAAGGGCGTGCTCGAAGTGCTCGACCGGGCACCCGTTCTCGCCCCGCCCTTACTCGACCTGATGCGCCGGGTCTCCGAGTACTACCTGCATCCACTGGGCGACACGGTCGCTCACGCGCTCCCCGTGCTGCTGAGACGCGGAGAGCCGTTGCGCACGGCCCACCAGAGCACCTGGCAGCTGAGCGCGCACGCGCCCGAGTCCCCCGATGACGCACCGGGAACACGGCAGCGCCAGGCACTGCACCTCCTCGCCGAGCATCCCGATGGGCTCACTTCCACCGAGCTCGCCCAATCGGGCATCTCTTCAGCCACCCTGCGAAGCCTTCGATCACGCGACTGGATCCAAGCCACGCCCCGCCGCCGTTTCGAGATTCAGCACACACCCACGTTCACGCTGACCGGCGAGCAGAATGACGCCGTGCAATCGATCCTCAGCGATACCGCGAGCTTTCGCTGTCATCTGCTCGAAGGCGTCACGGGCAGCGGTAAAACCGAAGTCTATCTCCAAGTCATCCGCAACATCGTCGACGCAGGACGTCAGGTGCTCGTGCTCATACCCGAGATTGGTCTCACGCCCCAGACACTCGGGCGGTTCCGGGAACGTTTCGGTGACGATGTCGGCGTGAGTCATTCCGGGTTCACGGATCTACAGCGTTTGAGCGCGTGGGTAGCGTGCCAGCGCGGCGAGCGGCGAATTCTCATCGGCACGCGTTCCGCGGTGTTCACCCCACTGCCCGATCTCGGTCTGATCGTGGTGGACGAAGAGCACGACTCCTCCTTCAAGCAGGAGGAGGGGCTGCGCTATTGCGCGCGGGATGTCGCGATCATGCGAGCTCAGGCCGCCGGGTGCCCGGTGATTCTCGGTTCCGCGACCCCCGCCTTCGAATCCCTCAACAACGCGCTTCGCCGGCGCTACCGCCACCACCGCATGCTGCACCGCGCCACCGGCAGCGCAGCGCCCACCAGTCGCCTGCTCGACATTCGCGGGCGCCACCTCGACGAAGGCCTGAGCGATGAGCTGATTCGACTGATCGCGCAGCACCTCGAGCGTGGCCATCAGGTGCTCGTTTTTCTGAACCGCCGCGGTTTCGCACCCATTCTGATGTGCCACCAATGCGGCTGGACCGCGAGCTGCGCACGCTGCGACGCCCGTTTTACTCTACATCGCGAACCGCCGGCGCTGATCTGCCATCACTGTGACGCGCGACGTGGGATCCCCAGCGCATGCCCCGATTGTGGTGGCGATGAGCTCGACGCCTTGGGCCTTGGAACCCAGCGCACCGAGCAGACCCTTTCTCGACTCTTCCCCGGATATCCGGTGATTCGCATCGATCGTGACACCATGCGCAGCCGGAAACGATTCGAGCACGCACTCGCGCAGGTGCACAGCGAAGCGCCAATGATCCTCCTGGGCACCCAGATGCTAGCCAAGGGACATCACTTCCCCGGCGTGACGCTGGTGGCCGTGGTGAATGTCGATGCAGGACTCTTCAGTGCCGACTTCCGCGGACCGGAACACATGGCCCAGATCGTATTGCAGGTGGCCGGACGTGCCGGTCGGGCCAGCCATCCGGGTGAAGTGGTTCTGCAGACCCATCATCCCGAACATCCCACGGTGGCCGCCCTCGCTACCGGCGACTATCACGGGTTTGCGCTCCGGGCCCTCGAGGAGCGGCGCCTGGCTCGATTTCCGCCCCACGCTCACATGGCCATCCTGCGGGCGGAAGCCCAGTCCCTTTCGAGGCCGATGGAGTTCCTCAACCAGCTGAAACAGCACCTGGAACCATCGCCGGCGCTGGAAATAATGGGGCCGCTGCCATCGCCGATGCAGCGCAAAGCCGGGCGTCATCGCTGCCAACTCGTGCTTCTCAGTCGCAGCCGCCCGCTTCTGCATCAGTCCCTTCAGCGCTTGCTCGACGCCGCGCAGGACCATGAATCCCGGCGGCAGGTACATTGGTCAATCGACGTGGACCCTCTGGATACCTTTTGAAAAATCAATAACAATACGCTGACACTTAAAGCAACGCGTTAACTAACGATGGCAACTATCGGAAGTTTCGTGACTGGCGCTCTGGTGGGTTTCGGTATCGCACTGATCCTGCAGCAGATGGGCCGCTTACCCGATCTGGATGAGCTCACTCGCCCGGCGCAGTCGAGCGCGAGCTCGGACCCTGCAAAGCCCAGTAAGCCGCGATACGAGTTCTACGAGATGCTCGCGAAATCGGAAGTGCTGGTACCCGTGCTGGAGGCTCTGAAAGGCGGCAGCGGAGGCAGCGACGCAATTTATCTGCTCCAGGCAGGATCGTTCAGAGCTGCCGAGGATGCCGAGCGTCTGCGGGTCAATCTGCTGCTTCTCGGCTTCGATGTGGAGACCCACCCCGTGGACCTCGATGGCAATGTCTGGCACCGGGTGATGGTGGGGCCCTTCGCGAGTCCCGGCGATCTGCGCCATGCCCAGGCGCGCCTGCGCGCGGAGGAGATCGACAGCATCCCCCTGTCTCGCAAGCGGCAAACCTGAAGACCGACCCCTCGAGTTGCATGCGTCAACTCGCTGCTCGAAGATGGGCTGAATGGAACCTCGCTTCTGGTGTTCTTCGAGGCTCCTCAAAGGGCTATGAGGCGGTCTGAGGCTCTACCACATCACGGCCTTATCTTGATTCGCCAACCCCGGTCCCCATCAATCACGTTGGGGTAACATCGACAGAGGGTGTGTTGTAAAACACCCTCTGATCCAGCCATGGATGGCGACAACTTCGGTGTCCATCTGCAGGAGTCAGTAAGTGCCCACACTGCGAGGTACGACCATTCTGTCAGTGCGACGCGGATCCAGCGTGGTGATCGGCGGCGACGGACAGGTTTCCCTTGGCGAGACGATCATGAAGGGCAACGCCCGTAAGGTGCGTCGGCTGTATCAGGACAAGGTGATTGCAGGCTTCGCAGGGGGCACCGCGGATGCCTTCACGCTGTTCGAGCGCTTCGAGGCGCAACTCGAAAGGTATCAGGGCAACCTGGTGCGCTCAGCAGTTGAGCTTGCCAAGGACTGGCGGACCGATCGGGCGCTGAGGCGCCTGGAAGCCATGCTCGCGATCGCCGATCGAGACGCCTCCCTGGTGGTGACGGGCACCGGAGACGTCATCGAACCCGAAGGGGGTTTGATCGCGATTGGCTCAGGAGGCCCGTACGCACAGGCCGCATCCCGGGCGTTGCTGGAGAACACAGACCTATCTGCACGAGAGATCGTGGAGCGCGGACTTGGCATCGCTGCAGACATCTGTATCTACACGAACCACGAGTTCACCATCGAGGAACTCGAAGCAAGCAAGTGAACGAGGCCAGATTGTGAACATGACGCCGAGAGAGATCGTCCACGCCCTCGACCAACACATCGTCGGTCAGGACGCAGCGAAGCGAGCGGTGGCGATCGCGCTGCGCAATCGCTGGCGACGCCTGCAGTTGGACGATGACATTCGCGATGAGGTCACGCCGAAAAACATTCTCATGATCGGCCCCACGGGGGTCGGCAAGACCGAGATCGCCAGGCGTCTCGCACGGCTCGCCGGCGCACCGTTCATCAAGGTCGAGGCCACAAAATTCACCGAGGTGGGCTATGTCGGTCGCGACGTGGAATCCATTGCTCGCGATCTTGCCGACGTTGCGGTGAAGATGCTGCGGGAATCCCAGATAGAGAAGGTCCGCCATCGGGCTCAGGACGCCGCGGAGGAACGCATTCTCGACGGATTGCTGCCAGGGCCTCGCCACGGGCCGGAGGAGGAACGGGAGGACTCCTCGACGCGTCAGTTGTTGCGCAAGAAGCTGCGCGAAGGCGACCTCGACGACAAGGAAATCGAGATCGAGGTATCCGCCCCTCAAGTCGGGGTCGAGATCATGGCGCCCCCCGGAATGGAGGAGATGACGAGCCAGCTTCAAAGCATGTTCTCCAATCTGGGTGGGGGTCGCTCCCGCACCGCACGTCTCAAAGTGAAAGACGCGCTGCACAAGCTCGAGGAAGAAGAGGCAGCGAAGCTCATCAACGAAGACGAGATCAAAGCGCAGGCCATCGACGCAGTGGAGCAGACCGGCATCGTGTTCCTCGACGAGCTCGACAAGGTCACGCGGCGAGGCGAGCAGATAGGAGTGGACGTCTCCCGCGAGGGGGTACAGCGTGATCTATTGCCGCTGATCGAAGGCTGCACCGTATCGACGAAATACGGAATGGTTCGTACCGACCACATTCTGTTCATTGCAGCCGGCGCGTTCCATCTGTCGAAGCCTGCCGATCTCATCCCGGAGCTCCAAGGGCGGCTGCCGATTCGCGTCGAGCTCGCTGCGTTAACCGCCGAGGATTTCAAGCGCATACTCACCGAACCCAACGCGTCGTTGACCGAGCAATATCAGGCGCTGATGAAGACCGAGGGACTCGACATCGAATTCACTCAAGACGCCGTCGCGCGCATTGCCGAGATCGCGTGGCAGGTGAACGAATCCACGGAGAACATCGGTGCGCGACGTCTGCACACCGTGGTCGAGCGCCTACTGGAGCAGGTGTCGTTCGAGGCCGCAGACCTTGCTGCGGGAAGCGAAGGCGTGTTTACGATCGACGCAGCATACGTAGACAAGCAGCTGAAGGATCTGGCGCAGAATGAAGATCTTTCGCGTTACATTCTGTAGAAGCGGTCTTCGGCCGCGATGGCTTCGACGAAGAAGCCAAAGAGAATCGCGGCCGGAGGCCGCTCCTACGCATCCCCCGGTGTCTTGCTACGCCGTGTCGATCCATGGCAAGAGAGCTTGCCATGGCTAACGTGCCCACAGAGGTGCGGTTGCATCGAAAGTCGCGGCTGCTGTCACTCGTGTACAGCGACGGCACGCGCTACGAGCTGTCCTGTGAGCTTCTCCGGGTCCAATCACCGTCTGCAGAAGTGCGCGGCCACGGCGAGAGTGAGGGCATCCTCCAGGTGGGAAAGAAATACGTCAACATCACAGAAGTGGAGGCGGTGGGTAATTACGCCCTGCGCTTCACGTTCGACGATGGGCACGATTCCGGCATCTACTCGTGGGATTACCTGGGAGATCTCGGGCACAATCAGTCCAAGTACTGGCAGGCTTATCTCGAAGAGATCGAGAAGGCCGGTGCAAGCCGCCTCCCCACCATCCCCATCGGCCAATGGCGCCCGCCAGAACGAAGCCCGCCAAATGACTGACCCGACCACGGACTTCGGCCACGAGCGGGTCTCTGCCGGCGAGAAGACTAGGCGCGTAGCCGCAGTATTTCGCTCGGTCTCCGATCGCTATGACCTGATGAACGATTTCATGTCTCTTGGGCTTCATCGTCTGATGAAGCGCGCCACCTTAGAGATGTCCGCCATCCGGCCCAACGATGTCGTGCTCGATCTCGCAGGGGGCACTGCGGACCTCGCAGCGCTCTATGCGCCTCTGCTTGGCGACGAGGGCAGCGTGATCCTCATGGACATCAACGAGGCAATGCTCACTCGAGGCCGAGATCGCCTGATCGACCAAGGCATCACGAGCGCGCTCTGCGTGCAAGGCAATGCCGAGTGCCTGCCCCTGGGAGACGCAACGATCGACTGCCTCAGCATCGCCTTCGGCTTGCGCAATGTCACCCACAAGGAGCGTGCGCTGAGTGAGATGCATCGAGTGCTGAAGCCGAACGGGCGACTTCTCGTGCTCGAGTTCTCCAAGCCGAAAAACGCGTTCATCCGAGGCGGCTTCGAGGTCTACTCCTCGATTTGGCCTTTCGTCGGCCGCTTCGTCACGGGAGATTCCGACGCGTATCGTTATCTCGTCGATTCCATTGCCACGCATCCCGACCAGGAGACCCTGACCATGATGCTCGGAGATGCAGGGTTCACCCAAACTCGCGTCTTCGACTTCCTCGGAGGCATCGTGGCATTGCATCTGGGAGTCCGTTGAAAAATGATCCTAACAATCATTTTTCGCCCCGATTTGCCTTCCATGGCAAATCAGGCGCACGACAAAGTCGCGTGTAAAACACGTGGGGAATCAAATACTTACGTGTTTGATTTGCGTAAGCCATTCATGGCCGCCATCCATGGCCAGAAGCTATCAGCCTGTCTTTTCAACAGGCTGATAGCGACCAAATCATGAGCCAGGATCTGCTATTGGGGAGCGCAGTCTCGGCCGCCATCGAGGTGGCCATCAACCGCGCCATCGAACTCGACCCGCTTGGCGGCGTTCGACGTCGTCAGCTCGAAGGACGCACACTCAGGATCGAGCCCTCGGATCTCGCGTTCAGTCTCTGCCTGGTATTCGAGGCTGAGCGGATTCGGGTCGAGCAAGATCCGGAGAGCTCGCGCCACGCCGATGCCGTCGTGCGTGGTGCCCTCGCAGCCATCGTGCGCGACCTCGGGCGCGAGACGGAAACGGAGGTAGTGATCGACGGCGACATCGACTTCGCTCACGCCGCCAAACAGCTTTTCACGGAGCTGGAGCCCGATTTCGACGAGGCCCTCGCCTCGTTCATCGGCGATCGTGGCGCCAACATCGTGGGCGGAGCCGTGCGCGAGGGTATCAAGCTCACGCGAGGTGCCATCGAGGCGCTGGTCAGGTCACGCGGCGGAGACGACGATGGAGCGCCTTAGGCGGCTCGCTAGAATTCTCTGGGTGATGTCGCGTTATCGGCTCGACCGATTGATCCCTGAGCTCGGTTGGACGAGCGCCAATGTGCCGGTTACCGTGCGCCTGCTCTGGTGGTTCATGCCACTCAGACTGATCCCGGCTCCGGCTCCGTCCCCCGGACGGTGCCTGCGCCTTGCGATGGAGGCCCTCGGTCCCGTATTCATCAAGTTCGGGCAGCTTCTGTCCACGCGCCGCGATCTGTTTCCCGACGAGCTGGCAGACGAGCTCGCCCTGCTTCAGGACCAGGTTCCGCCATTTCCGGGAGCCGAAGCGCGCCAACTCGTCGAGCAGGCCCTCGGCAAGCCCGTCGAGGAACTCTTCGCGGTATTCGATGAAGAGCCGCTGGCGGCGGCGTCGGTGGCGCAGGTCCATCCTGCGACGCTGCACGACGGCACATCGGTGGTGGTGAAGGTGATCCGACCGCACGTCGAAGAGGTGATCCGAAAGGACCTCATGCTCCTTCACACCATCGCACGTTTCCTCGAGAAATATCTGTACGACGCGCGCAGGCTCCACCTCGTGACCGTGGTTCAAGATTACGAGCGCACGATCATACGCGAGCTCGATCTGGTGTACGAAGCGGCGAACACCTCCCAGCTTCGGCGCAACTTTCCGGATTCCGATCATCTGTACGTTCCGCGTATCTATTGGCACTTCACACGCGAAAACGTGATCGTGATGGAGCGCATTCACGGTGTGCCCGTTTCGGACATTGCCGAGCTCGAGCGCCGAGGCACCAACATGCAGGTGCTCGCAGAGCGTGGCGTGGCGACATTCTTCACGCAGGTATTCGAGCACAACTTTTTTCACGCCGACATGCATCCCGGCAACATTTTCGTGGACGTCACCGATCCGGAGAGCCCGCGCTACATCGCGCTGGACTGCGCGATCATCGGCACGCTCACCGAGGAAGATCAGAGTTATCTGGCAAAGAATCTCCTTGCCTTCTTCAACCGCGACTACCACCAGGTGGCGAAGCTTCACATCGAGTCCGGTTGGGTGCCGGCGGGCACCGACGTGGTGGAGTTCGAGCACGTCATACGAGAACTTTGCGAACCGGTATTTCAACGACCCCTCAAAGAGATCTCGTTCGGACAATTTCTCGTGGACCTGTTTCAGACCGCACGTCAATTCGACATGGAGATTCAGCCGCAGCTGGTGCTGTTGCAGAAGACGTTGTTGAACATCGAAGGTCTTGGACGCCAGCTCTACCCCGAGCTCGACCTGTGGCAGACGGCGATGCCATTCATGGAACGTTGGATGGCCAATCGCGTGGGACCACAGGCGATGCTCAAGCGGCTTGTTCGGGACCTGCCGAGCCTGATCGAGTCGCTGCCGCAAATGCCCGAGCGCGTCATGGAAGCATTCGGTGACATCAAACGCCTCCAAGCTTCCGCGGAACGTCAGGAACAGGCCATGGCGTCTCTCACACGGGCGCTGGAGCGCGAACGCACCGCGCGCAGACATCGATGGCTAGGCGGGAGTGTGCTGATGCTCGCGGCGCTGCTTCTGTGGCAACCCATCGCACAGGCGGCTGCCGGCGGCCAGGAACTGCCGATCGTGGCGGGGGTGCTGGCCGCAGCGACAGGGCTGGTATTGCTCGTGAGAGGTTGAGCACCCCGTCATGGATGGGCACTTGCCGATGGTTTATTCTTCGGTTGCCTCTCCCGCGTGATCGAGGAAATGACCTATGTCCCGCGTCATAGAGTCGCTTGCAGAAGTGCTGGAGGCACGCAAGAGCGCGCCGCCCGATGACTCTTACGTCGCGAGCCTCTATCGGCAGGGTCTCGACGGGATCCTGAAGAAAGTGGGTGAGGAAGCCCTCGAGGCGGTCATGGCCGCCAAGGATGCGGCAGCCGGCGGTGATCGCCAGATGGTGGTGCGCGAAACAGCCGACCTCTGGTTTCACTCCATGATCATGCTGGCGCAACTTGGCTGCTCTGCGGTCGATGTTCTGGACGAACTGGAGTCGCGGTTCGGCACCTCCGGACTCGCCGAGAAGGCGGCTCGAGGCAGGAGCGGTAGTGGCCAGGAAGACCACTAGCCGCGATTAGATTCATCAAAACTCACGGAGAACACCATGGGTTTCGGTATCAAAGAACTCGTCGTTGTCCTGCTCATCGCAGTAGTGATATTCGGGACTACACGACTCAAGACAATCGGGGCCGACCTCGGGTCGGCCATCAAGGGATTTCGCAAGGCCATGACGGGGGGCGAGGAGGAGGAAGAGAAAGAGAAGGACGACTCGAAAGCCTCCATCAGCGACGATAGCGAAGAAGTCATCGAAGGCGAGGTGCAGCGCTCCGCCGAGCGACGCGATGTTTGACATTGGCTTTCCGGAGCTACTGATCGTCAGTCTCGTTGCGCTTCTGGTCCTGGGGCCGGAGCGACTGCCGGAGGCGCTGCGTACTCTCTCGCTCTGGATCGCCCGCATGCGCCGCAGCTTCCTGAACGTGAAAGCGGAAATCGAACGCGAGATCGGGGCCGACGAGATCCGCCGCGAAATCTACAACGAGCAGGTGTTGGAACAATCAAGTCGGTTCAAGGGCGAGATTCAGAGCATCGTCGATGACCTCAACCAGCCGATCGACAAGCCTCCCCGCGATGATGTGTCCACCGCGGACGATGATGTGCCCGAAGCGGGCAAGGATGTGCCCAAAGCGGGCGAGGATGTGCCCAAAGCGGGCGAGGATGTGCCCAAAGCGGGCGATGACGCGGAGGGGCACGAAGATGCAGGCGCACATGACGATGCGGGTGCACATGACGATGCCGGCGCGCACCAAGATGCAGGTGCGGAGGAAGACGAGCGTACCGCACAAGAACCGCTCAGCGCAGGGCCGTCCCGGGACAACGACCATGCCGACCGCCCATAAGAGTCTATTGAAAAATCATTCTACGAATTATTTTTCCACCCCCGATTTGCCGTGCATGGCAAATCGGGTATACGCAATATCAAACACTCATGTGTTTAATCTTGCGCCAGCCATTCATGGCCGCCATCCATGGCCAAAAGCTATCAGCCTGTTTTCAACAGACTGCTAGAGATAACGCTGCACGATCGTGAGCAAAACCCAGACCGACACACGCACGCAGCACGACGCACAAGTCGATAGCTTCGAGCAGCCCCTCGTCAACCATCTGATCGAGCTGCGGCGACGTCTGCTGACTAGTATTCTCGCGATCTTCATCATCTTCATTCCGCTCTACTTCTTCGCCAACGAGATCTATCTGTTCGTCGCCCAGCCGCTGATGGAGAGGCTGCCGAGCGGCTCTACGATGATTGCGACGGAAGTGGCATCGCCATTTCTCACGCCCTTCAAGCTCGCGATCTTTGCCGCCCTCTTCATCGCCGTGCCTTACATCCTTCATCAGGCGTGGGCGTTCATCGCACCCGGGCTTTATCTGGGTGAGAAAAAATTTGCGTTGCCGCTGCTGGCGAGCAGCATCGTGCTGTTCTACATGGGCGTCGCATTCGCGTACTTCGTCGTATTCCCCCTCGTATTTCAGTTCATGACATCGGTCACTCCAGTCGGGGTGACCATGATGACCGACATCAACCGCTATCTGGATTTCGTCCTGAAGCTCTTCTTCGCATTCGGCTTCGCATTCGAGGTTCCCATCGCGACGCTGCTCATGGTGTGGTCGGGGATGACGACGGTGGAGAGCCTTTCGCGCAAGCGCCCGTACATCGTCGTCGGCTGCTTCGTCGTCGGGATGCTGCTGACCCCGCCTGACGTGATCTCGCAGATTCTGCTGGCGCTACCTACCTGGATCCTGTTCGAGATCGGGCTTCTGTTCGCGCGCGTCGTCGAGCGGCGGCGCACGGCTGAGTGAATCGCAAAACTGGGGGTTACGCGGTAACCTATGACTCTGACTCTTCGATCGGACCAAGTCCGATCCAAAAATGAACAAAACAAGGAAGCGTCTTGACCGCAGCTTGTCAATCTCTCCGCCCACTGCATCTGCTTGGCAGATCAGTAGTTCTTCTCATGCTCTGTTCGAACGCTCTCGCACAAGGTGACGACGCC
>JAPULC010000517.1 GCA_027295305.1 Gammaproteobacteria bacterium | reverse complement strand
GCGTGGACGAAATGCACCCGAGCGACGGTCTCGGTTGGACGCATGTCCGAAGAGGCCACGAAGTCGCCGGTCAACGTCTGGTTCGCCTGAGAGCCCGTGGCAACGAACGTGTAGAACACCGTGGGCGCGCTCTCGAGGTCGAGTTGAAACGCCACGTTTCCCGGATTGCTGGCGACGCCGTACGCAGCGGTGACGTCGACGGGCGTAAACTCCGTGAACGCAGACAGATCACCAAACAGCACAGTATCCGACGCGATATTCCCTGCGGTGGCCTGATCGGTAATGTCCACGTCGATGGACACTTCGTCGGCCACCGCGTTGAAAGAACGCATTTCGGCAGTATCGACCTGGTTGGGAGATTCCAACACGGCGACTTCAGCGGCAATGATGGCGCGCAGCGCATCGGCTCTCGGACCGAAGCTCTCGACCACCGTGAAATCACGCCGCCCCTCGGCCTGTATGACGAACGTGCCCGAGTCATAGACCACGGTCGCGTCGTTTTCGCGCGTCACGCGGAGGCGATAATTGTCACTCGCCGTCGCGACGATGGAATCTGAAAACGCTCCACCGGCGAGGGTCTGCGACGGGCTGACATTGGCGAGAAGCTCGTCGGCATCGGTGAGGTAGATGTCCACCGAGTCCTGCGCCGCGTTCGCGTATCGAAGCTCGATCTCGTCGGCAGTGGCATCGAGATCGTTCAGCACCGCGTCGATGATCATGGTTTGCGGCACCGCGAAGGATCCGTGCACGATGAGCGTCACCAAACGATCCTCGGTGAGCGTGAGCGACACATCCGAGATCAGCGGCGTCTGACCGAGCGTGGCGGGATCGGCAAAGGTCACATCCACGCGGATGTCCCCGGGACTTGCGATCACCACCGGTGAGCTTTGCGCGTAGTCCAATGTCGCGATCACCGCGAGGTTGCTCGAAAACCTCAACACCGGACCATCCCCCAGGGCGTGGACCACCCGAATCGTGCCGACGGGCGGCGCTTCGAGCAGATTGTTGTCATCCTGATGATAACAACCCGTGACAACGATCAGGACTCCCAGAACCGCAGCAGCCCCAATGGGGTACTTCATGAAGATCGAACAGCGATTCATGGGACAGGGCACTGATGGGTTCCCGCAACTGCGAAGGCTTTACCAATCCGACCGCGATTGCACGCGGGGCGCGCAAACATAGCACAAGCAGTTCAAGGGTTCAGAATACGCTCCGCGAATTTCAGCATCATCTCCTGATGCTCGATCTTCTGATCAACATCGAGAGAGCCGTGTCCCGCATCGAACCAATGGATGTGGATGTCCTTCTGCCGCGACGCAAGCGCCTCCTCGAACACCTCCATCTGCCGCGCAGGGCAGCGGCTGTCGTTGCGTCCCTGTATCACCAGAATCGGCGCTCGAAAGTCATCGGCATAGGTAATCGGGGACGCCTCGGCATGCGCCTCGGGTTGCTCGTCGGGCGTACCCTCGAACAGGGACACCTGATAGGCGCGCAATGCTTCGCGTTGATCCTCGTACATCAGCCGCCAGTCGGCGATCGCGACCTGCGCGATGCCGCCTGCCCAGAGATCCGGCCTTCGCCCCATGGCCTGGAGCGTGAGATAACCTCCGTACGATCCACCCGTCAAGATGACACGGTCCGGATCGCTGATTTCGTTCGACACGGCCCAGCTCAACGCTGCCGCCATGTCGTCCACCTCGACGATCCCGAGGCGCCCCCAGATGGCCCGTTCGAACTCTTTTCCGAACGTCACCGAGCCGCGGTAGTTCACGCTCACGAACGCAAATCCGTGATCGAGCCACGCCTGCGCCGAAGGCGAGAACACCTCGCTCTGGACCGCAGTCGGACCACCATGCGTGTGCACAATGGTTGGAAATGGCCCATCACCCTCGGGCACCGCAATCCAGAACTGGATCTCAGCGCCGTCGGTGCTCGGCTCGGTAATCGAAAGCCAAGGCGCCCCTGGCTCCACATCACCCGCCGACAGCACCGGCAGTGGATCCCGGCCGCCGGTTGGGTCGATGGACAGAATCCGCGCTGGATGACTCGCATCCTGCCAGCAGATCAGCACATCCCCCGCAGCCGTCAACTGACCCGACGCCACGCTTCCAGGGGGCACGTCGAGTCGCGTGCACGTCTCGGTCTCGAGATCGTAGAGATAGAGCTCGTGAGTTGCAGCTATGTGGCGGCACAGAAGCAGTTGGCGCCCATCTGGCGACCAATCCCAGGCTCTCAGCTCGCCGTCGAGGGCGTCCAAGGCAAGCTCGGTGCGGCGAGCGTTCACGGGATCCCACAGAAACGGCCGATTGAGGCCCGAGCGATCGCTCATGGCAAGCAGGCGATTGTCGCCCACGACGCGCGAGAAGCTCGACATGCTGAGCGATGCGTTATCGTCGGCGATCTCTGCAATGCGCTCACCCGTGGTGATGTCGACGGCCACCAGCGCATATTCGTTTCTCTTGCTGCGCTCGGCGGTTCCGATGACGGCGATGCTCCCATCGGAGGAAATCCGCGGTCCCAAGGTCTGGCGCTTGGAATGAAAGATCTCGCGGCGCACTGAAAAGTCGCGATCGGCAACGTAGACACGAAATCCTTCGCGGTTGGACGTGGTGAATCCCGTGACCTCCCCCAAAAGATCCTCACTCGTTCCGCCAGAAAAATAGGCCGGGAGATCGGGGGTGATGTCTCGCGCTTCTCCGCCTTCGAACGAAACGCGAGTCAGGTGGCCGGATTCGTCTCCGCGTCGATCTTCGAGATAGTCAACCCATTTGCCATCCGCGGAGATCGTTCCCATCCGCGTTCCCGTCTCCAGATGGGTGAGCTCGGCCAGCTCGCCACTCTCCACCTCCCACGCGCAGAGCTGATAGCGCCCGCTGCGGTTACAGCACGCAAGACCCCGATTCGGATTGCTCTTTGCGACGCGTGCCCAGGCGATCGCCGGCGCGCGAAACCTTCCTCTCCAGCGCGCATCGGGCGCCAGTTCGATCGGCTTCATCAAGTGTCCCCGTCTGTTTTCACTGTGTCGAGTCCCGCCGGCACCTGGCGCCAATGTTCGGTGGCGCGCTCGAAGGCGCGCGCAAGCTGAAGCACACCCAGCTCGTCGCCATGGCGACCGACGATCTGTAAGCCCACGGGTAGTCCTTCTGCGCTGAAGCCCGCGGGCACCGATATCGCCGGAAGGCCGAGAATGCTGATGCGCGAGCAACTCTGCATCCAATCGATGTAACTCGCCATCTCCACGCCTTCGATCTCGGTGGGATATTCCCAGTCCAATGGGAACGGCAACACCTGCGTGACCGGGCACAGCAGAAACTCGTAGTCCTGCATGAACTCGCGGACCTGGTGATAGAGCTCGCCACGCCGCCGGTTCGCTGCCACAACGTCTCGCGCGGACAAGGCGAGTCCGATCTCGGTATTCCAGACGATGGTCTGCTTCACCTTGTCAGGATTTGCCTCGATGATGGCCCTGAAGCCAGCGGCGAACACCAGCGCTCGCAGGACGTGAAACACCTCCCCGGCGTCGCTGAGATCCGGAAATGTCTCGTCGACCCGCGCGCCTAGGATGTCGAAGGTCGGCAGAGCTCTCGTCAATACATCGCGTACGTCTCGTTCCACGGGCAGCCCACCTATATCCCGGCTCCAGGCGAGGCGAACCCCTTCGAAGTCCCGCTCCGGCAACGGAAAAAAGTTGTCACCCGGCACCTCGATGGACAGCGCAGAACGCTCGTCGGGTCCGGCGATGACCGACAGCAGCAGCGCCACATCGTCGACGGTGCGGCCCATCGGCCCCTGAACCCCGAGCGACGCCCAGGGATCGACGTTCGGCCAGATCGGCACACGCCCCGGGGTCGTGCGTAAGCCCACGACGTTGCAGAACGACGCGGGGTTTCTCAGCGAACCGCCGGTATCGCTGCCGTCCGCAATCGGTAGCATGCGGGCCGCGAGGGCCACCGCGGCGCCCCCGCTGCTGCCGCCACAGGTGCGATCCTGCGCGTGCGGATTTCTCGTATGGCCGAACACCGGATTGAACGTGTGGGATCCGACGCCGAATTCCGGAGTATTGGTCTTGCCCAGCGGTATGGCACCGGCCCGTTGGCTACGCTCGACGATCAGCGCATTGCGTGTCGGCACGTTGTCGGCATGAATCGGCGAACCGTGGGTGGTGCGAATGCCCTGGGTGTCGAACAGATCCTTGTGCGCAATGGGTAACCCTGCGAGGGGTCCGGGATCTGTTCCCTTCGCGAGCAACGCATCCTGGGTACCTGCGATTTCCCGCGCACGATCGTCGACCAGGGAGACGATGGCATTCAGCGTGGGATTGACCTGACCGATGCGATCGAGATGTGCCGCTACGACTTCCGTCACGCTCACGTCGCGCCGACGTACGAGACCGCGCAATTCCACGGCCGTCAGAAAACAGAGCTCACTACTTAAGCCCATGAAACCTCCTGGCACTGTCGACATCGCGACTTTCGCGCCCCCAGGGCGCGAAAATGGTGCCAGGCACGATGTGCTTGGCACCATTTTGAAAGCTCAAATCGCTTTCAACGCCACGAGCCAGGCATCCACGTCGAACCCGAAGGGTCCGGGTCCGCACTGATAAGTCACGGTGCCATCCGTGTCGATCACGTACAGACGTTCGGGCAACGCCGCGTACGCGACGTCGGTCGTATCGTCCATGTCGTCCAGCAACGTGGGCATCTTCAGATCCATCCCCAATACGCAGGCC
>JAPULC010000516.1 GCA_027295305.1 Gammaproteobacteria bacterium | reverse complement strand
GAACAGCAGATAGGAATCGGCACTGGTCACCTGCGTCAGATACTTACCGGGGTTGCCGGGCTTATCCAGTGCATGCGGCACGCCGGTGCGTTTTTCGGCCACCCGCAGGATCGTATCGGTCACGCGCTTCACGAACTCGGGCGTGCTCGCCTTTTCCGGCGCGATCACCGTAAAACCCTTGGCGTCGAGCTCGAGGGCATTAGCCTCGAGGCCTAGCTCCGCGACCTGCTCGGCGAACTGATGGGTGGTCGGCTTTGGCCGCCGGATCTTGGACCGCGCGGCCTTTTGCGCATCGTAGAATGCCTTCAGTTGCTCGCGGCTGAGGGCCACGTCGTCGCCGATTCCCGGCTTTTGGATCGCTTCACTCATGGTTGTCCTACCTCTGACGCAAGGTCAGTCGGGCGTCAAGCCCCGCAGAAGTCAACGTAATTGTAGTGCGCTACATTATACACGTATCGTCACTGGGCCACCGTTTCGATGATGCGGACCGTACCGGCGTTGCCGTCCACTTCCACCATCTGGCCGTCGCAGAGACGCGTCGTGATGTCGGCGATACCCGCCACGCAGGGCTTGCCGTACTCGCGCGCCACCAGCGCCCCGTGCTGAAGCTCACCGCCAATCTCGAGCAGCACGGCGGCGGCGTTGATGAACAGCGGCGTCCATCCCGGATCGGTGGTGACGGCGACCAGAATGTCCCCTGCCAGAACTTCCTTCTCGAACGGATCGTTCAGCACTTTTACGGGTCCGCGAACGATGCCTGGCGAAACCCCCGCGCCTGACAGCGTGCCGTCGTCCCGCTTGCGCTGCGGACGCAGGATTCGGCCGCGCGAGTCGATGGCCATGGGGAAGTGTCGAACCTGTGCCTTCAGCTTCCGGTAAGGCACGCCGCGAGCGTTTGCGGCAGCTCGAAGATCGAATGCCGGCTCCTTCGTTCCTCGTTCGATGTCGCCCATGGTCAACTCGAAAACCTGATCCCGCGTGTCCAGCCGGCCGGCCGCGATGAACGCGTCCGCCGAGTGCAACAGACGTTGTCGTATCCGCTCGTTCACCTGCATGAGGTGGTGCTTGATCATCTCCCGCGATCCTGAATAACGGAGGATGTTCTGGTATGCACGCGTTAGGCGTCGGCGCTTGCGGCGCGGCAGAATCGTCAGCAGTTTCTCGTAGGCAAGCTCGCGCTCTGCAACCAATTGGCGCTGCATGTCGTGAGGATTGAAGCTGCCGCCCGAGGTGGCGATCATCGCGATCTGCCGCAAGGCCAACAGGGGTTCCTCTCCGTACCCCGGGTTGGCGAGCTCCATCTCCAGAGGACCGCGGCAACCGAATTGCTCGACGAACGCGTCCCACGCCGACATGAATGCCTCCGGCAGGTCGCGGTTGCCGATTTTCTCCAGCAACGCGTCGAGGTCTTCGAATTGCGAAGCGGGCAGCAGAGTCGCGAGATCGAACATCAGCAAACCCATCTGCACGATTTGGTCGTCGGGGTATCCCCGGCAGATGGCATCGGCTAGCGCCAGTTGCTCGGAGGACGCGCCGTCGATCAGGCGTTTGACTCGCAGCGTGCCCATATAGAAGAAATATACGAGCGCGGGTCCCGTCGAAATCATCGTCGTGAGACCCACCTGGACATACCATTCCTGCACGCTCTTGCCGAGCGGCTCGGAGTAGTCGATCGGTTGGGTGACCCAATCCTCGAACCACGTCAAAGCTTCAGCGTATTCCGCTTGGAAGCGCTCACGTCGCAATGCTGGTTTCAACAGCGATTTAAACACGGTGCGGAACCGCCAGAGGATGCGTGGCATGTGTCGTATCAGGCTCAGTATGCGGTATTGGGCGGGGGGCTTATCCGGCCGATACTGGTCGAGATCCGAGGAGAGCAGAATCTCGGCCATCAGAGCGTTGGTTGATTGCGCCTGTTTCGCGATTCTCTCGGCGTTACCCATCAGATGCAGGAACATCGAGAGGTTGACGTAGATGCGAGATCCATGGAAATAATACCCGGCCTCATCAAGATCGAGCTCGCCCTCGGGAATGCCCACCAGGTACTCGAACATGAGTCGAATAACCGAGCTGAACGAGTCGAGCGTGATCGGCGAGATCGGTCCACTGATCGTCAAACCATCGGTCAGAGCGCCATCCATATATAATGAGCGCGGCGCGCCGGGCTGCGTCTGCATTTCTTTGGCGAGGGGTATATAGGCCGTGATCGGCCGCGCCTGCAGAACATGCAGCTGCCCATCGCATATCGCCCATTCCACATCGACGGGTTCGTCGTAGAGCGCTTCGATGCGCTTGACCATTTCGGTCAGCTCGTTGATCTGCTGATCGTTTAGACAGGCTTGATCGGGACGATCGCCGCCCTTATCGCCGGTACGGTTCTCGATCACCGTGCCGGAGACCTTATTTACCACGACGGAGTCCGGGGTGATGTCCCCCGAGACGAGCGCTTCGCCTAGGCCCCAGCTCGCATTGATCAGCGCCTCGTCGAAGTCGTTGGTGAGCGGATTTAACGAGAAGGCGACACCGGATATTGCGCTGTCGACCTGGCGTTGAATCACCACGGCGATGGCAGGCGATAGGTCCTCGAAGCGCATCTCGCGCTTGTAGAGCAGCACGCGGGCATCGAGGCAGGATCTGAAACAGGTGCGCACGGCGTCGTCGAGCGTCTCGGGCACGACGTTCAAAACCGTTTCATACAAACCGGCGAACGAGGCGCCGGCCAGGTCTTCCTGCGGCGACGATGAGCGCACGGCACACGTGCCGCTGTCGATCTCGGTGCGGATCTCGTCGAGGACGGCGCGCTGCTCGGCATCGAAGGACAGACCCGCCGCGAACTGCTTGACGTCGTCACACGCCCGCGCGAGGCGTTCGCGTGCATCGAGGTTCGGCACCCGAGTGCTGCCTGTATTGACCAATGCGATGGTCGACCGCCACGCCTCGCCGGTTTCGATCTGCTTGATCCAGGGCGCGAAGAACGCGGTGGTCAGCACCATGCCCTGGGGAACGTTGAAGCCGCTCTGCCGAAGGCGGATCAGCGAGGCGGCCTTGCCGCCTACTTCTGCGATGGGGGCCGCGTCCGGCGTTGAAAGCCGTACCTGCATGGTCGATCTCCCGATTGCCCTACGTTACCCATGGTGGATGGGTCAGGTCAGAACTTCAAAGCATTCCGGCAAGGCGCCCGAGGGCCCCTTCGAGGTCGGGCACGGTATCCAGGAGCCCGATCATGGGATCGGTCTTCAGGCGTTTCATGCGGCGGACCGCGTTTTTGATGTGGAAGCGCGGGTTCTTCAGCCGCCCATTGACCTCGTCCCACGACAGAGGCATCGAGACGGATGCGGCGGCTACGGCGCGAACGCAATAGGGCGCAACGAGCACTTTCCCGTGGCCGTTCTGCATGAAATCGATGTAGACCTTGCCCTCGCGTCTCTTCACGATGCGCGCGATGGTGGTGATTTCGGGAAGCCGGTTGACGATCACGCGGGCCATGAGCTCGCCGAGCGTGCGGCACTGGTCGTGCGTGAGTTGGCCGCCGAGAGGAATCAGAACGTGCAGACCGCTCGCACCGCTGGTCTTCACGAAGTTGGGTAGCGAGATGTCTTCACACAACGCGTGAATGGCAAGCGCGGACTTGATGACGTCGGAGAACGGGGCATCCTTCGGATCGAGGTCCAGGATGCACCAGTCGGGCAGCTCGAGTGATCCAAGGCGGCTCGACCAGAGATGGATCGGTAGCGTACCCATGTTGGCGAGGTATACGAGCGATGGCTGGTCGTTGATGATGAAGTAGCGCACGTCGCGCTCGGTGCTCTCGCTGTAGAGCACCTCGATGCGTATCCAGTCCGGGACGAATGCGGGGGCGTCGCGTTGGTAGAAGGACTTGCCCTCCCATCCGTCGGGAAATCGCGTGAGCACGATGGGCCGGTCCTTGAGGTAAGGGAGCATCCACGGCGCAATGTCGCGGTAGTAGTCCACCATATCGCCCTTGGTGTATCCGGCTTGCGGCCAGAACACCTTGTCGCGGTTGGTGATCAGCACCTCGCGATGCGCTTCCGGGACCACCTCGACACGTGCCGGATCCTCCACCTGCTGCGACACGCACTCCGCGGGACTCTTGTCCGTGCGCAGGCGAAGGAACACGGGATGGCGCAGGTGCCCGTCCCGGGTGTACTCCTTGTAGCGAACCTCGGCAACCAGCGTGGGCTTCAGCCAACGAGCGCCCTTGGGCGTGTGATCGCTCAGTGACTCCATGGTTTGCGCTCGAGCGAAAAGCTCGCGCAGCTCATCGCGGACTGATGAATTCAAACCCGACCCCACACGGCCGACATAGATGAGCTCACTGCCGCGATATTCGCCGACGAGAAGGGCGCCGATGTCATTGGCGTTGGATCGATTGGGTGTGAAGCCAACCACTGCAAAATCGCCGGTTCGATCGGCACGTACCTTCAACCAATCGGAGGAGCGTGCGTTCTTGTACGTTCCTTCAGCGCGCTTCCCAACGATTCCCTCGAGCTGCATGTCTCGTGCAACTTGGTAGAGTGCATGTCCGTTCTCTTCGATGTGCTCGGAGTAACGGATGGGGCCAGTGCTGGGCAGGATCGTCTCCAGAAATGACTTTCTCTTGACCAGTGGAAGCTCGCGCAAGTCGAAGCCGCCTGCACCGATGAGATCGAATGCGTACAAAGTCGAAGGTCTGTGCACCGAAGCGAGCCGAACCTCATGCTCGCGATTGATCTTTGCGCGTTGCTGCAGAAGCCCGAAACTCGGCCTTCCGGCATCGTCGTGCACGACGACCTCACCATCTAGAACGAGCTTGGAGTAAGGCAGCATCGCCATCGCCTGACGGATCTCGGGAAAGCTCGCAGTGAGATCGTGCCCGTTGCGCGACTGCAGGAATACTTGGCTGCCTTCTTTGATGGCGAGCAACCGGTAACCGTCGAATTTGAGCTCGAATATCCAGCCTTTGCGCGAAAACACATCGCCGGCGACCGCGAGCATCGGTCGCAACTCCTTCGTCTTGTAACGTGCGGGCTTCACGTGGGCGCGTTTCAATTTGGTGAGGAGCTTTCGCTCGACGTTCTCGCCCTTCTCCAGCTGTTCGAGGGTGAGGCCAGATAGAACCGAATCGTCAGGGTAGTGATCCGTCGACTCTTCGTTTGCTATGCTGTCGCGTTCCTTGATCAGCAGCCACTCGCTTTCGCTTTTGCGCAAGCGCACGAGGGTCCAGCGACCGCGGAGCTTGTAGCCCTGCAAGTCGAACAGGAGCTTGCCCTTGAGCAGGCCTTCGGCGGGGTCCTCGATGGGCCTCCACGTGCCGCGGTCCCAGACGATGGTTCCTCCTGCGCCGTAGTTCCCTTTGGGAATCACCCCCTCGAAGTTCGCATACTCGAGTGGATGATCTTCCACCAGCACTGCAAGGCGCTTGTCCGCAGGGTTCGGGGAAGGCCCCTTCGGCACCGCCCACGAGCGCAACACGCCTTCCATCTCGAGCCGAAGGTCCCAGTGCAGTTGGCGTGCGGCGTGTTTGTGAACCACGAAAAGCTGTCCGCCAGCCGGCACGCGCGCGCCGAAGGGTTCTGGCGTCGTATCCGCGCTGCGCTTGCCCCGGTAGCGTTTCAGGAGGTCAGTGTTTGTTGAGGGCATCTGGTTCGTGCGCTATATTCTGTGCGCTTCGGCAACAACGGGGATCGTCATGGCAGCGCGTGCAACCGGATCGGCTACGATATCCTTCGGTCTCGTCTCGATTCCGATCAAGCTCTACCCGACGGTGGACACTACGAAGACCATCCGTTTCAACTATCTCGCGAAGGATGGCTCGAGACTGAAGCAGCAGTATATCCGGGCCTCGGACGGCGAGATAGTTCCGAACGATGAGCGCGTTCAGGGCTACGAGTTCGCCAAGGGGCAATATGTGCTCTTCGACGAAGACGAGTTGAAGGCAATGCGCGTCGAGTCTACCAACTCGATCGAGATCACCGAGTTCATACCCATGGAGCAGGTGGAGCGCTTGTACATCGAGCGGGTGTACTACGTCGGTCCCGACAAGGGGGCCGGACGTTCTTATCACCTGTTGAGGGCTGCAATGGGCACCACCGGGCGCGCAGCGCTTGCGAAGTATGCGGCGCGTGGCAAGAGCTACCTCGTGATGCTGCGTCAGATGGACGACGGCATCATCATGGAGCAACTGAAGCACCAGGAGGAGTTGCGCCCCTTCGATGAAGTGCCGATGGAGGACACGGAGATCAACGACGACGAGTTGAAGCTTGCCATCACGATCATCGACCAGGTCTCAAACGAGAAGTTTCAGCCCGAGAAGTATACGGACGAGATTCGCGAGAAGATGTTGGAACTGATTCAGCTCAAGATCGACGGTCAAGACATCTCTGTGCCGCCGGAAGAGAAAGCGGAAACCAAGATCATCGATCTCATGGAGGCCCTCAAGGCTTCGGTGGCAACCAAGAGCCAGGCAGCAGCGGTGGCGAAACCTGTTCGCGCCAACAGGAAAGCGTCAGCCCGGAAAGCCTCGAGGAAGTCCTGATATTGGGAAAAAATGCGGGGATATTCCACGCGCGACGTATCGGATCTCATCGGTCTCTCGGCTGATCAGGTCTACGGATACGTGAAATCCGGTCTGCTCGAACCCCTACGCGGTTCGAAGGGCGAGTTCCGCTTCTCTTTCCAGGATCTGGTCATCATGAAGACCGCGCGCGGTCTTCTGGACGAAGAGGTCACCGTGCGCCGGGCCAATCGCGTGCTTCGCCGCCTCAAGCGTGATCTCCCGGGTGTGGGTCCGCTCGCCTCGATGCGCATATTCGTAGATGGCGACAGCGTCGTGTTTCGACGCGACCGATCGGTGTGGGATGCCGAAAGCGGGCAGGGGCACTTCGACTTTTCCGTCGGTGCGCTTGCGGGTCAAGTAGCGCCGCTCACGCGTCGATATGTCGAAGAGGCCGTGAGCGATGCCGACTACATGGACAGTGACGCGTGGTACAACCTCGGGCTCGATCTCGAGGACATCGATCCGGAGCAGGCGCCGGATGCCTATCGCCGCGCAATCGCGCTGAATCCCGAAAGCGCCGATGCGCACGTGAATCTGGGGCGTTTGTTGCAGCTCAAGGGATATGCGGAGATCGCCGAACGTCATTACCGGCGGGCCCTCGAATCTGATTCTGCCCATGAGCTGGCTCTGTTCAACCTCGGCACCGTCCACGACGAGCGAGAAGACCACACCGAGGCCATCGACCTCTATCGTCGCGCTCCTTCGATCCCCGATGCCCACTACAATCTCTCGCGCATCTATCAGATCCAGGGAAACGAGCTCGCCGCGGCGAGGCACCTCAAGCGTTATCAGGAGCTCGTTCAATGATTGCACCCGGTCGGTGGGTGCGGTCCGACATTGCGTGCAATCCACACCCCTCACTGGGTCGTGTTCCTCGCGAGCTTCAAGTGTCCGCGCTCCATCGATTACGTCGCGGAGCTCCCTCGCTCGGCGGCGGGCAAGATCCAACGGCGAGTCGTCCGCGAACCGTATTGGGCAGGGCGCGAGAAACAGATTTAAGCCCTTCGGAAACGCATAACGCAGCGTAGGAGCGGCCTCCGGCCGCGATTCCGCGGCTTCGGAAATTGTATCAATCGCGGCCGGAGGCCGCTCCTACGGCGGCATCACAGCGCTGTACGCGCGTATGCGCGTGTTCGGCGACTTCCCGCGCGATGATCTCCACACCTTGGGTGAGCACTTCCAGCCCCATGCGCTCGAGGTCCGGTACATGAACGAATCCGGCCACGAGACCCGCGCGCCGATGATGCACGTGATGCATCAGGTGATAGAACGTGAAGTTGCAGAGATAGCCCCCAGCATGAAGCGAGATACGCGACGGGATCGCGTCGCGCTGCAGTGTGGCTAGCAGCCGCTGATACGGAAGACCCGTGTAATAGGCGGGCGGACCGTCAGGTTCGATGTGCTCGGCGTCGAAGCGCATGCCTTCGATATCTTCGATGTGCCGGGTCGATGCATTGACGGCGATGCGCTCGAGGCGGATCTCGGGATCACCTGCCTGTCCGAACACCACGATGGCACGCACGTCATCGGAGAGCGCATCCTTCACAAGCTTGGGGGCGTTTCCCCACAGTACCGGCACCTGCAGCTTCTCGATGGTCCAATCGGGGGGCAGGGAGGGTTGCGCGCGAGTAACGCTCTCCCAGGAGGCATTTTGCGTGTGCTTTGCGAATGGGCCGAAGCCGGTGATCAGTAGCTTTGGCATCGGCCCATCTTATCACTGCTCGTAGACGGTCCCTCGCTCGCGCAGCTTGGCGAGATCGATGGACTGTTCCTGGCACGCGAGCACGTCCTTCTTCTCGAAGACGTAGACGCGGTCGAACTCGTCACCGTTCTCACGACGCACGTTTTCGATCAAGAGATTGACATGCTCGTTGCTCGGGAGGGACTTCAGGGTTCCGCCATAGTCGCAGAGCGTTTGCAGCAGGAGGGTTTCCAACGCCGCGTAGGTTTGCCGGCGATCGATGCGACGCTGCTCGTAGCGCCCCTCGCGTTCCTCGCGAAATCGCTCGTGCTCGAGCTCGATTTCTGCCGCCAGCTCGTCGTATTGCTTGTCCAGCGTTTCGAGGTCGGCTTCGAGCTCGGCGATCTTTTCTTCGATGTCTTCGGTTTCACGATCGCGTGCGACGGCCGTTCCGTATTTGCGGCTGGACTCGCGCAGCTTGCGCTTGATATCTCGCTGTTCTTCTCGCAGGTCCCGCTGCTCCTCGCGTAGCTCGCGCAGCGCCTCCAGCTCCTCGGAGGCAATGAAAGGAACCCTTACGCGCACGCTGGCCATGACCTCTTCGACGTAGTCGGACACCCTCGACAGATCGATGTCTTCGAAACGGGGTATGACGCGAACGTCGTGGTTTCGTAGCCTCGTGCGAAACAGCACGCCCTGACCCGCCAGATAGTGTGCGGTGACCGCACTGACTCGAGCTGAGCGTGTCTTCGTCGAATCGCTGGCGGTTCGCAGAATCTCGCGCATGATGTTGAGCTCGCGGGCGAGGGCGTCCTTGTCGGTTGCGGCCCATGAAACGCACGACCAGAACAATGCG
>JAPULC010000515.1 GCA_027295305.1 Gammaproteobacteria bacterium | reverse complement strand
TGATCACCGGGTTGAGCTTCAAGCGACGGTAACCCTGCGGCCGCGTTTCGGCATCAAAGCGACCGTCCGTCGAGTGTGAATAGGTGACGCCATGACTCGTAGACCATTGAACGTGAGGAGGCTGGCAGGCTACAGCTTGCTGGCGATTGCGACGGGGGTTTTGCTCGCGCGATGGCAGTGGGACCTCCTGCGTGGATACGCGCGAGCGCCCTCCCTGGAACTCCTGGCGATGCAGGCCAAGGCGCCGTCCACGGACGTGATCGGCTTGATCCGCTTCACGTACGATGACCTCGGCAGCCTCAACACCGATGCGCTCCAGACGCATGCCACCCCGTGGAAGGTCGTGAGCACCGCACTCCTACAGCACAGAGACGCGGAGGAACTCACCCTTGAGCGTCTAAACGCGCTATTGCGTGAATTTGGATTTGTCGTTCCCGATACCATTGCGAACTGGAGAGGTAACGTTCCGCCCGAGCCGTTTCGGCGCCCCATTGGTATCTTGACCAGCCAGCTCCGCCGCTCCGTGCCGCCGATCGAAGTCGAGGCAGCGAACATCGGATGCGCCGCGTGCCACGCGGGCGTGACGTATGACGCGGACGGCAATGCTACGCGTGACGTCTGGCTCGGTCTTCCCAACACCTCACTCAACCTCGAAGCCTTCACGTCGGACGTCTACGAAAGCCTGAAAGCCGCACTCCCAGATCGGGATCGGCTCATCGCCGGCATCCGCACGCTCTATCCGCAAGTTTCGGAACGCGAGGTCGCAACCATCGAGGGCGTGCTTCTCCCAAGGATTGACGAGCGGTTGCAGGAGCTCGAGGTTACGCTTGGTCGAGCGATTCCCTACTCGAATGGTTTCCCGGGCATCACCAACGGGGTGGGGGCCCTCAAATGGACGATGGGGCTACTCCGCGGAGACGCCACGGAGCGCGAGGTGAGCTTCACGTCGATTCCGGACCTCGGCGGCACGTTGCTCCGCACGTCCCTGTTGTACGATGGAACGTACGGCGTTCCGGGTATGCCGCGGTTTGCTCGGACGGAGTTGGCGGGTGTCACCGAAGGCCACGCGCGCGGACTCGCGGAGATCGTGACCTTCTTCACCGTCCCGTCCATGGGAACCACTCCGGCGATCGCCGAGCAGCACATCCCGCAAGCCGTGCAGATTCTCGAATTCCTCAGCGCGTACGAGCCACCTCCGTTTCCGGGTCCAATTGACTCCGCGCGTGCAGCGCGGGGCCGCGAGATTTATCGTTTGGAATGCGCGCAGTGTCACGGTGAATACAGCGCAGGGATGCAATCGGTTCGCCTGGTGAGCTTCCCCAATCGGCACGTGCCCCAAGCGGAGATGAATACCGATTCCGCACGGTGGCAACCCGACTCGAGCCTCATCCCGGTGCTCCGCAAGACCGAGTTCGGCAAGCACATCGATGCGGCGTCGACCGGTGGCTACGTTGCCACGCCGCTCACGGCACTATGGGCCACTGCGCCGTACCTGCACAACGGATCCGTCCCGACACTCTGGCACCTGATGCACCCGAACTTGCGGCCCGATCGGTTCTATGTGGGCGGACATCGCCTCAACTTCGAGACCGTAGGGATCGATGGAATCCTCGACGCCGACGGTGTGTATCGGTACCGCGAAGGCTACGAGCCTTGGTCCACGCCAGCGCTTTACGACGCCACACGACCCGGGCTAAGCAACTTCGGACACGAGCGCGAGTTTGGTGCGCTGACGGAAGAGGAAAAGCGGGCGCTCCTCGAATACCTCAAGCTGCTGTAGGAGTCTTTACACCAACAACTCTTCCGCCGGCCGGCGGGGACTGGTGCACTGCTGAATGGAGGGGGATGGTCCGACCCGGAAGACGTTTACGAGCTGTCGGTCGCCCGGGATGTGCAGCGTTTCGCGGAGCCATTGTGTTCCTCGCTCGGAATCGACGAGCGTTGACATGGGGCAGGCAGAGAATCCCGCTCGACAGAGCTCGAGAAGGAACCTGTAAAACCTCCTCCCCGAGTCCAATGCCGACTCGTCGCGGCCTGCGTGGAGCACCGCGATCGCGGTGGACGATCGGACCATCGGCGCCTCCGACGTGAGAGGTCGACCCAGGCCGCAGCGCGCCAGGACATGAAAAACGTATGGAGTGAGCAGGACCCTGGCGAGCCGCCGCTCTATGCGTGATAGGCCCAGGCATTCCGCCGTAAGACCGTCACGCGCCCACCTGACGTCCTTTGGAGAGAAGCGGATCCACTCTCGTAGTTCGGACTGGTAGTCCATTCTTTTCAGGAACTCGATGCTGCAATCGTCATGGAGATGCGCAATCGCAGGGATCACCTTCGCCTCATACACCGGAGCTATATCCGGCATGTTGTCCAGCAGCTTCCGCAAACGGGGCAACGCACTTGCGACCTCCTTGAACTTGCCTCGATACGTGTGTCGCAGCTTCACGGCATCGGCGAACTCGTCTGGTTGTTCGACGTGCCGCAATGCTGCGTCCGCGACGCGAACCAAGCCTGGAGGAGCATCGTCACTCGTAGGCGGCTCGGCATCGCTCAGACCCAATCCTCGCGCCGTGAGGGCGATGTGCATGCCTTCGAATGCCGAGCCCAACCCGACGAGCGCGTCGCGGCCTGTGGGATCTTCAATGGTGAGCCGTCCGGAGAGGTCTTCATAAAGCCGCACGCTGCCGTTGGGGAGAAATCGCCACCGGGCTTGCTGGGTGTTGTGTGCGCTGGGCGCCCGGTTGGCTTCGGCCGCCAACGCGAGCTGCTGGTCTCGATTCAGGACGTTCAACGGGCCAGCTGTTTCCCGAACAAGTGCAAACGGTGCAGGCGGCGCGAAGCGAAGCGCTCGATCTGCTTGAGACTCGCCGGATTCTCGTCGGATACCCAGGTGCCCCCTACGTGCGTGTAACCGCTGCGACTGAGATCGACGCCGAGGCGCTGCAACATGGCGCGGCACAGTCCCTCGCTCTGCCGCGATGGCTTAACGCTGAGGAACAGGATCACGGCGCGCGTGCGTTTGCGCCGGTGTTGAAGATATTGCCACGGCGTG
>JAPULC010000514.1 GCA_027295305.1 Gammaproteobacteria bacterium | reverse complement strand
ACTCTATGATGATCGCCCCATGAATTCGTGAGGAGTGCAACCATGTCGAGTGACACCAAACCGCCTGCGTATCTGGTGGTGTGCGGCAAGTTTCTGAGCGGCGACGGCGCTAAGGAATACGCCAAACGTGCCGCCAAACCGGCAACTGAATCCGGACTGACTCCAATCGCGCGCGGCGATCTCAGCCGCAACGTCGAGATTCTCGAAGGTGAGCTGCCGTTCGACGGGTTCCTCGCAATTGAGCGCTTCGATTCGATGGATGCCCTGAAAGGCTTCTGGTACTCCGACGAATATCAAAGCGCTATTCCTTTTCGGAAGGACGCTGTGAAGATGCATTTTGTCGCGGCGGTGGACGGCATTGCAGAATCCTGATCTTGCAACGAACGGCGCTGTCGATTCGTTATCGCGACACTGTCTCGACTGCCGCCTCCACGCTAGTCCCGCCGAACTAACGAGATCTCATGGCGCTTGTAGCCGCAAACGACTGAAACCCCGCGCGATGATGCGCGCCGGAATGTCCCGCAGGAACGGGGTCGCAAGGACGAAACGCATCGGTGCCGGAAGATCGAAATCCTGCTCACGAATTGCGCGCAGCACGATGTTGTCCTGCATCAAGCCCTGCATCCGCTGCGCCATGCGTGTGGGTCGTTCGCGACGACGTTGCACCTCCGCGAGCGCGTCCCCGCCGACCTCGCCGCGCAAAAGGGGCTCGGTCAGCACGTTCGCGGCTTCCACGGCATCACCGATGGCATAGTTGATGCCGATGCCGCCGACGGGAGACATGACATGCGCCGCATCGCCGATGAAGAGAAGCCCTGGCTGGTGCCAAGTTTGCAGGCGATCGGAACCGACCTTCAGAAGATGCACCTCGTGGAAGCTCTCGATCTCATCGACCCGATCGCCAAGCCACGGAACGAGCTCGGCGATGGACGCGCGAAACTGATCGATGCCCTGCTCTCGCAACGACTGAAAGTCTCCCTTGGGAAAGACGTATGCGATCTGCCACTCGTCGGGGCGCACGAGCATGACCAGGAGACGCCCGCTCCCTGCATAGAACGCCCCCCCTTCGAGGCCTTCATCGTCTCGACGCGAGACACGGAACCAAGCCGCATCCATCGGGGGCGTCTGCTCATTCGCCTCGACCTCTGCCAGCACTCGAATTCGCGAGAAGCGCCCATCGCTCGCCACCGTCAGCGGCGCGCGCAGCTCCTGCTCTTCGCCGTCGCGACGATAACGAACACCCACGATCCGATCCCCATCGCGGATCAGATCGATCACCTGGGCCCCCATGACCCGGTGAAAGCTCGGGTATTGCTCGGCGCGCTTGCACAAGAACTCCAGGAAGTCCGACTGCGGCATCATCATGATGTAGGGATATTTCGTCCTCAGCCGCGTGAAATCGGCCACCACGACCGTGCGACCGCCGGCATTGATCTCCATGCGGTGCATCTTCGCGTGGGGAATCTCGTGCAGGGGCTCGGCAAGCCCGATCTGATCCAGCACCTCGAGGGTAGACATATGGACCGTGTCGCCTCGAAAGTCCCGGTCGAAGTCTCGATGCATCTCGAGCAGAGTGACTTCGACGCCCTTCCGCGCCAGCAGCAGCGATAGCAAGACCCCTGCCGGGCCACCGCCAACGACGATGCAGCCGGTCTGGCTCTGCTCATGGTCACTCATCGACAGGCCCTCCAATTGAGGCCTCCACTAAGGAGACCCATGATCTCTCAATTCGAGACACCCATCATCTGCTGATCGATCGACCCCAACGACAAGCATTTGGCCCGGCGGAACCAGAAACCTCCCAACCGATTCGCGACAATCCGCGGGCCCCCGAGTGCAGGTCTGCCCTGCGCGAGCGGCACACCGCCGAGACCCACGTTTCGTCGTGGACCCTCTCCGAGATCACACGAAGGCACCCACTCGATGAACAGGCGCGAGAGAGATTCCTGGATGTTCCTGCTGGCATGGGCCGGCCTCGCCGTAGTGATGGCGATCGCTGCCCATACCTTCGCTTAGGGACACGATGGCATGCCGGAACATTGGTGGAATCGACGCCGAGATCTCATGGGCGATCTCAGGGATGGCTGGGAGTGCGAGCTCTGCGGCGCGACGGTCGAGGACGACGAGCGACCACCCGCAGAAGGGTGCGCACATCGGCGTTTCCTCGACCGAATCTATGACATCGAACAGGAAAAGCGCCACCGCAACGGCACCTGCGATGGATCGGGCCGCGAGTAGGGAAAAAGCCGAGCCGGAGGACGAACCCAACGGGGAGGAGTGTGGGTCGGGGTACGGTTCGCTCCTCCGGCTCTATCGAGCACCGCCTGCGGCGCTCGACTCTGGTGGCCGAGCGCGTCGTTTAGCTCGTTGCACCAGATACTGGGATTATATACAGTATCCAGAGAAAGATGTCGCCCCCTAAATGCAAAGTAGAGAGAAGTCGACCACGCAGGAGCAATTGGGGGCCCGCGGAGGGAGCAGGCCAATGCAGCGCACATGGCGTCGCATCATCGCCCACGCCGACATGGACGCGTTCTATGCTGCCGTCGAGCAACTCGACGATCCATCGTTGCGCGGCCGCCCGATTCTCGTCGGACCGAATAGCGAGCGCGGGGTGGTGCTGACGGCGAGTTACGAGGCACGTCGCTTCGGCGTGCGAAGCGCGATGCCCGCAGGCAAGGCCAGGCGCTTGTGCCCCCAGGCGATTTGCGTGCCGCCCCGCTTCGATCGCTATCAGGAAGTGTCCGAGACGATCATGGCGGTGTTCGACGACTTTTCCCCCGACGTGGAAGCGCTCAGCATCGACGAGGCCTTTCTCGAGATGTCGGGGTCGGAGCACATCTTCGGCGGGCCCGCATCCATGGGACGAAAACTGAAGGACGCCATTCGTGAGGCCACCGGCGGGCTCATCGCATCCGTTGGGCTCTCCGGCACCAAGTACGTTGCGAAAGTGGCAAGCGGCTATGGGAAACCGGACGGACTGACCGTCGTCCCCCCCGACGAAGCCGTCGATTGGCTCGCGCCACTCCCGATATCACGTCTCTGGGGTGCGGGACCTAAGACCCAGGTGCGCCTGATAGACCTGGGCTTCTCCACGATCGGGGATGTGGCCAGCGCAGAGCCGGGATTTCTGGATGAGCGACTCGGAAGCGTCGGAAGTCATTTCTACGCGCTGTCCCACGCGCAGGATCCGCGCCGCGTTGCCAAACGCCGCACTGCAAAAAGCGTTGGCTCGGATCGAACACTGAACAAGGACGTGTTTCGACGCGCCGACATCTGCGCTCACATCCGTCGCTCTGCCGACCGAATCGGGCGGCGACTGCGCCGAAAGTGTTATGTCGCCCACGGCGTGCGGGTGAAGCTCAAGACCTCCGACTTCAAGATCCTGACTCGCCAACGAATGCTGAGCGAGCCCACCGATGTTGCGGATACGCTCTATGCGGCAGGGGCTTCATTGCTCGACGAGTTCCACCACCCCGGTCCGTTTCGGCTGGTCGGCATGGCCGCCTACGATCTGGTTCGCTTGAACGAGCAGAAGCAAATGGACCTGTTCGCGGACGGCGCTCGCTCGCGGCGCCTCGAGTCCGCGATCGATGGTCTCGCGGAGCGATTTGGCCCAGACGTGATAAGACGCGCTCGAGATCTGACTCAATCCACGACGCTCGGAACGCTTGCGCCGAACCTCGACTTCATCGACTCGGGGCTCGGCTGATCGTGATCGGGGTGTCAGAGGCCGGAAGCTGAGATCGTCACTGAAACCGCAGCAACGAAGTCTCCGAAAGCCGGCCGGGTCAGGATGACCTGAGCTGTCCCGTCGAGAAAGTTGCCCGTCGTGTCGATACCGATCGCGCCGGAATCCGCATCTCCCACGCCGGACAGATATGCGGGTCCACCGTAGGGTGCACTTTCGTTCTCCGGATTCAGCAATGCGATCCAACCTGCATCGTCATTCGGAATGGGAGGATCCGGCGCGAGACCCACCGCAATCCGGGAGGTGGCCTTCGTGTATTCGTGTTGCACGAAACGCATGGCCTCGTCGTAGCCACTGCCCACCTTGACCCTGTTGGCGGAAGCCACATAATCCTGATAACCCGGGATCGAGATCGCCGCGAGAACCGCGATGATCGAAACAACGATCAGAAGCTCGACACTCGTGTAGCCTCGCTCATGCATGGCAGTATCCTTCGTACCTATTGAAGCGCCTCGAGCCCTCGAGCCAATCGAGGAAGTGGGCGCCCAATCCATCGCTTGTTCTATTTATAGCTTAGGTGGCTCTGTGGCCGGAAATTCCGCAGTGGGTCGAAAAGTGTGAGCTGGGTCACAGACCGACTGGGGGCGGCTCCCGATCTCAGAAGTCGCCGATTTCTATGGGGCGCGCATCCTCGGCCAGGCGATCGACATTGCTCCCGGTGAGAGACTGGAGAAAGGCCACGAGATCCGAGGCTTGCTCCTCGGTGAGGCCGAGGGATCGGATGCGTGCGCAGGACAAGACGATTCGTTTCTAGTGCACTAGTTGCTTGCGATGGACAGCCCATCCTTCTGGACAGGCAATCAGCCCGGTCACAATGGAGTCCCCCGCGACCCTGTGCAATACTCGGTTGCCCAAAACCCGGCGAAAATCAACGGGAGGCTTTTCAAATGGTAACCTGGCAACCCGACCCCACGTTCTATCCTTCGCCGCGCATGGCGATGAAAGCTCCGCCCGAGAAGTTGGCCTATGTCGCGGCGTTCGATCCTGCCCGCGAGCAACCGGATGCGCTCGCCGTCGTCGACGTCGACCCCAGTTCGTCGAGCTACTCGAAGATTGTCGGCCAGGTGGACATGCCGAATGTCGGCGACGAATTGCACCACTTCGGTTGGAGCGCCTGCAGTTCGTGTCTGTGCCCGAACGCACCCCATCCGCATGCCGAACGCCGTTATCTGGTGGTCCCGGGACTGCGCTCATCGCGCCTGCACATCCTCGATACCAAGGCTAACCCAACCAAGCCGGAGATCATCAAGGTGATCGAACCGGAGGAGATCCTCGAGAAAACCGGTTATTCCCGAATACACACGATTCATTGCGGTCCAGAGGGAATTTATGTCAATGCCTTTGGCGATGGCGATGGCGAGGCGCCGGGCGGAATTTTTCTGATGGATCACGAGACCTTCGAGGTGCTCGGTCGCTGGGAGCTGGATCGCGGCCCACAGCAACTCGCCTACGACTTCTGGTGGCACCTCGGCTACGACACCATGGTCACCAGCGAGTGGGGACCGCCAAATACTTTTGAGGACGGCCTGATTCCCGAGCTTCTGCTGGGCGGCAAGTACGGCCGGCGCCTACATTTCTGGGACCTCCACAAACGCCGCCATATCCAGGAAATCGACCTCGGTGAGGAATATCAGCTGGTGTTCGAGTTGCGGCCGGCACACGATCCAACGAAGGCCTATGGCTTCGTCGGTGTCGTAATCAGTTTGAAGGACCTGTCGTCGTCGATCTGGACGTGGTATCGCGACGGCGACCGGTGGGCGGCCAAGAAGGTGATCGAGATTCCCGCCGAGCCGGCCAATCCGGATGATCTTCCGCCCATGCTGAAGGACTTCAAGGCCGTGGCACCGCTGGTCACCGACATCGATCTGTCGATGGACGATCGCTTCCTCTACGTATCCTGCTGGGGCACGGGGGACATGCACCAGTACGACGTGTCCGATCCTTTCAATCCCAAGCTCACCGGCAAGGTGCGCATCGGTGGCATCCTCTCACGCGCGACGCATCCGGCGGCGCCGAACGGCGCGCTTAATGGCGGGCCGCAGATGGTCGAGATCAGCCGGGACGGTCGGCGAGTCTACTTCACCAACTCACTCTACGGGGCGATCGACTCGCAGTTCTATCCAGACGGGATCGACGGCTGGATGGTCAAGCTCGACGCCGGGGCCGATGGCGGGATCGAGTTCGATCCGAACTTCTTCGTCGAATGGCCCAAGGGCCACCGGCCGCATCAGATACGGTTGGAAGGCGGTGATTGCTCGTCGGACTCCTACTGCTATCCCTGATGGCGGGGCTCGGCGCGCGCACTGAGGATCGCGAACCGATGCCATGACCGAGTTGTGGCCGTGGCTGACCCTGGCCGGACTCGGAGCGTTCCATGGCCTCAATCCGGCCATGGGATGGCTGTTTGCGGTTGGCCTCGGCATGCACCGCCACAGCCGAGGGATCGTTGTCTTGTCGCTGCTGCCGATCGCGATCGGGCATGCGATGGCGATTACAGTGGTGGTGGCCGCCGTCGTCGCCTTGGGGATCATCATCGACCAGCACAGCATTCGGCTTGCCGCAGGTGCCGTGCTGAGCGGCTGGGCCGTCTACCACACCCTCTATGGCCATCGCCATCGGGTACGCTTCGGCATGCGCACTGGGATGATTGGGCTCGGCATCTGGTCTTTCCTGATGGCCACGGCACATGGGGCAGGATTGATGCTCATCCCGGTCCTGATTCCGCGATGCCTGGCGGCGCCTGCGGCGTGCGAAACTATCGCAAGCGGCTCGCTACCGATGTCGCTCGCCGCGATCGGTGTGCACACGCTTGCGATGCTGGCGGTAACCGGCGCAATCGCGGTCACAGTCTACGAATGGATTGGACTCGGCTTCCTGCGCCGCGGCTGGATCAACATCGATTTTCTGTGGACGATCGCCCTGGCGGCGATGGGCATATTCCTCCTGGTCACATAACGCCTAATCCAATCCCGCCGCACTGGCACGCCCCTCCCTGCTATCCGTTAGAGTACGATGTCGTGGGTGGTCGGTTGAGGGATTGTGGGCTGGAACCAAGTAGATTGCTGGAACCCCTCATGACCGACGAAACCTCACGCCTCCGCGATCGACTGATCGAACGCCGGGAGGAGCTCCAGTCCCTCCAACAGATGGGTGAGGACGCCACCAAACCCGTGGAGCTCGATCAGAGCCGCGTTGGTCGCCTTTCACGCGTCGATGCACTGCAGAGCCAGGCGATGTCCGTGGAGGCCCAACGTCGCCGACAGGCCGAGCTCAAACGCATCGCGGCGGCGCTTGATCGCATGGACGAGGACGACTACGGCGACTGCGAGAGCTGCGGTGAAGAGATCGCCCCCGCAAGACTAATGGTCGACCCTGCCGCGACCCACTGCATCAAGTGTGCGACGGAAGCGGAAGGTGGCGCATGAACCCCGAATTTGTGCCTGTCACAATTTTCTGCCGTAGGAGCGGCTTTTTAGCCGCGATTCTCACGGCCTAACGAGATTCCCCAATCGCGGCTGGAAGCCGCTCCTACACGATTTTCGAGAGGGATTACCCGCGCGGTGCCTGGCACCAACTCACATCATCGCCTGGTAGACCAGACGCTTGAACTCGTGACTGAACGCGTGCCAGAAACCCGGCATGCGCTGGGTAAAGACCAGACCTGCGATGTTCGCCCGCGGCGACATCCACGAGTGCGTCCCGGCCATGCCACCCCAGTGATATTCGTCGATGGCTGCATCGGGTTCCCCTTCTTCCGGCGCCAGCTTGATGGCGAACCCGAGGCCGAAGACCGTGTTCTTGAGGTCCCAATTGACGAGCTGAACGTTCACGCCTGCGGGAAGCTGATTCGTGTGCATCATCTCGAGGGTCTCGGTTTCGAGAATGCGTGCACCGTCGATCTCGCCGCCGCCCATGATCATGCGAACGAACGTCGTGTAATCCCCGATGGTGCCCACCAGGCCCGCCCCGCCGGATTCGAAGGGTGCCGACTCGAGATAGACCCGACCGAAGGCATCTGGGGTGCTCACGAGCCCCGGCTTTGTGGGATCGAGCATGTCCTCTGGGCGATACATCGTTGAGAACCGGTCTGCCTTGGCCTTCGGCACGACAAAGCCGGTGTCCACCATGCCGAGGGGATCGAAGATCCGTGCCTGCAGATAGTCGCTGAACCTCTCGCCCGACCACACTTCCACCAGTCGAGCGAGCACATCGGAGCTCATGCTGTACTGCCAACGGCGCCCGGGCTGATAGGCGAGAGGCATCTCGCCGATCATCGAAACCTTCTCCTCGAGGGTCGCGTCCGGTCCGAGCAGGCTCTTCGCCATGTAGATCTGATCGACGAGGGATTCCTGAAGGAAGCCGTAGGAGAAGCCGGCGTTGTGACAGAAGAGTTGACGCACGGTGGGCGCCGCGTGAACGGGTTCCGTGTCCTCAACGCTCTCGGTCCCCACCTTCAACACTTGGAGATCAGCCAGATCGGGGAGGTATTTCTCGAGGGGATCGTCGAGTGAGAAGCAGCCCTTTTCGTGCAGCATCATGGCGGCTACAGCCGTCACGATCTTAGTGTTGGAGTAGAGCCGGTAGATCGCACCGTCGCGCATGGGTTCACGGGTTTCGAGGTCCATGAATCCCCAGTGATTTCGATCCACCACCTCGGTGCCGTCGAGCACCACCGAGGAGACACAGCTGAGCAGATCGTCGTCGATATACCGCTGCATGGCGGCGTGCATGTCGCTGAAGTCGTAGTTCGAAATGGCAGCTTCTCCCAATGAGACGGTTGTCGTGAAAGGCCGCGTATCCTCGGTGGCGCCGCCGGCCGTGTCAAGAATCTATATATAAGAAGAAGCAATCGTGCCAGGCACGCTCTTCATCAACGGTGCCTGGCGCGAGCGTGCCCGGCGCACCCTTCATCAGCCCCCGATAAAGGCCACGACCACACTTGCGAGTTGCTCCCCCTGCATTTCCTGTAGAAAGTGCCCTGCGTTCTCGATGGTCGTGTGGGGTTGCCCCTTGGCCCCGGGCACCTGCTCCTGGAATACGCGCTCACCTCCAGCGGTGATGGGATCGCCGTCGCTGAATGCGGTGAGGAGCGGTTTCTCCCAACGGCGTAAGACTTCCCATGCTTTGCGATTCGCCGGCGCTGCTGGATCGTCGGCGGAGATGGGCACGAGAATCGGGAATTGCCGCGCGCCTTCCTTGAAGCTGTCGTCGGGAAACGGGGCATCGTATGCCGCAACGGTGTCATCGGGGAGCCCGCCACAGGCGCCGTTGATGAGACCGCCAACCTCGAACTTCGGAACCTCCTGGCTGAACTTGCGCCAATTCATGAAGGCTTCGTTCGGCTCGCCATCACCGGTCGGCAAGCCGCCATTGGCAACCACGATGCGGGAGAATCGATCCGAATTTTCCGCTGCGAGTCGAAGCCCGATCAGACTCCCCCAGTCCTGACAGACGAGGGTGATGCGCTCGAGATCCACGGCTTCGAGCCACGCCGTCATCCAGTCGACGTGACGTTGATAGGTGTAGTCTTCACGGTTGGCCGGCTTGTCGGAGCGGCCGAAGCCGATGAGGTCCGGCGCCACCGTGCGCAAACCCGCTTGGGTGAAGATCGGGATCATCTTTCGATATAGATAGGACCACGTGGGCTCACCGTGCATGCAGAGCACCACCTCGGCATCCCTCGGCCCTTCGTCGACATAACCCACCCGCAGGCTCTCCCCCTCCCCGGAAGGGACATTCTGATAGCGCGGCTCGAAGTTCCAATCGGGCAGCCCCTCGAAACGTTCGTCAGGTGTTCTTAGTACCTTCATCCTATGTCCCCAAAAAACAGATTGCGGTAGGAGCGGCTTCTAGCCGCGATTCTTGCGTTCTCGCAAGATGTACCAATCGCGGCTGGAAGCCGCTCCTACGGGTCTCACATCCTATCCACGAAGACGTGCTCCTTCGCAAGCCACATCGAAGAGCGCCGGAAATCGATGAACTTGCTCTCGTCCTCGATGGCGCGTTCGCCCGCAGCAGCCCCCTCGGGGGAGCGCGCGGCTTGAATGCCCCGATCGTGCCAGAGCTCGGCGTGACCCGTGTAGGGCTCGACCTCGGTACCACGCGCTTCACGCAGGGCACCTTCGATTGGGTGCTCGAAGCGATGCACCTGGATGTACCGCAGGGTGCGCGTCCCCGCCTGACGGCGAATGATCGGTCCATGGTTCGTCCGCCAGTAAAGCTGGGCGGCTTCCTCACTCAGATTCGGGAGAGCGCGCAGCGGGAAGTAGAGCTTGACGACCGTGCTGCGTTCGCGGGCCACGATGATCTCGGGACTGGGATTGACCTGCGGATACTCGTAGTTCAGCCAGAGGGGTGATGCCGGCAGATCGATGAAGTTCTTCTCGTCTTCCAGCAGCGTCTCACCCGCCCTGCGTCCATCTTCCGTGCCCATTGCTTTTTCGAGCGCCTCGACGTTCTCCCACCAGAGCTCCGCCACGCCATCGTAGGGTGGCTCCATGCCGCCGCGTGCGGCCGCCATCGCCTGGTTGGCCTCGTCCTCGCGCGTGTGACACTGCACGTATCGCAGAACATCGAGATGCCTCGCATGTCCCGCCACCAACGGTCCGTGCACTTCTCGCCAATACGTCTGGAACGCGTCCAGAGACATGCCGGGCTTACGTCGAAGCAGATAAGTAAGGCGAATCATCTGTGTTCTCCTTCCCGTCAGGCGAGTGTAAAGAGCACTGTATGGAGGCGCAAAGCTACGGTGGCGTTGCCGCCACCACCTCGATTTCCACCAGCCAACCCGGATTGGCGAGGGAAGCGATCTGCATCGCCGACCGTGCCGGCAGGTTCGGCTGCGCGTCGGTGCCGAAGTGCTTCATGTAACCGCGCATCAATCCGGCAAAGTCCATGCGGCCGCCGTTCGCCGGGTCCCCCACGAGAAATACCTGCATCTTGACCACGTCGCCCATCGAAAGCCCGTGCCTCTTCAGAATCGCCTCGATGCTCGCGAGGGTGCTGAGGGTTTGCGTCTCCGTGTTCCCGTAGGCAGCGACGGTGAACCGCGGGGCAGTCTCGTCGGCGACCGTCGGACCCTGGCCGCTCACGTAGACGAGCCTCGCGCCGGCGGGAATCTCCACGGCCTGAGCAATGGGAAAGCTCGAGCCAGGAATGGGATGCCGCACGATCTCGTTCGCGGCCAACGCCGCGCCACTCGCAACCACAGCCATTATCAAACAGATCAGTCTCACGCCGATGTCCTCCCCTCTAGATGTGCCCCCGTCGCCTTGACGCGCTCGGAGATCATGTTCGCCGCATTGTGCGCCGACACAACCGCGCCCTCCATCCAAGCACGCAGGTGACTGACATGTTCTCCCACGAAATAAACTCGCCCTTCGGGACCGAAGAGATTACCCCTGTTCCTGTTCCTGTAATCGGTCGACCAGATCGCGTAGCCGCCCTTCGAATAGGGCACCCGATCCCACGCCCGGCTCACGCCGTGGGTGAGGCGGGTTCCATGATTCGGATGAATTGCCTCCACCGCGGCGCGCGCATGCGCAATGCGCGCATCGAAGCTCATGTCACCCACCGCTGCTGCCGGGGCCCCGCCCCAGATGTACGCCGCGAGCAGGATGCCCTTACGCTGCTGATAGCCCGTGGACGGATACCAGATCTGCGTGACGTCCTGATCGGTCCAGGTGATGCCGCCGTAGATGCCCTCGTCGATCTCCCAGAACCGTCGCTCGGCCTGCAAACCGATCTTTACCGTATTCGAATACGGCATCTCCGCAATGGCTTGCTTACGCGCGTCACCGAAGTTGTTGGGGACATCCTTCAGGACAGAGAACGGAAGGGTGCAGATGCAGAAATCGCCGAGCGTCCAATTTTCCTCGTGCGTGGCTCGATCGCGATAGGTCACGCGCACACCATCGTCGGTGTTGAATAACCCGGTCACTTCCTGATGGTACGCAATCATCGAGCCCACACGCTTTGCGAAGGCCGCCGAGATGTGATCCATGCCGCCGACAGGCTGCATCATCGTCGCCTGATATTCGAACCCCTCGGCAAAGTGCATCTTGTAGAACCAGAACTCTGACTTCAAAAGCTCGGCGAAGTCCAGCGGCACCACCGCGTCGCCAGGACCAAACCCCGAAGGAAGCTGAAGGCCCGAACGGTGCGAGCCCGAATACTTCATCGACGCATCGAGATCGCCATAGGTCCTGATGAAACCAAGCAATCGTTCACGGTCGAGCTCGTCGATGGATTCATCTAGAGCACCGATGTTGACCGCTTTGGCAAGCAGCTCGCTGATGTAACCGCGGCTGTCGTGAACGACCTGGCGCGAAGGCACAGGCTTGCCGCCGAATGCCCCGGAATCGTGGAAGTAGGCCGCACGGTTGTCGTTGATCAGCGGCTCGAGTCGCACACCGAAGCGCCGACAATACTCGAGGACGGCCTCGTGATGATTGGGAATCCGCGCCGCCCCGACGTTCAGATACATGTGCTCGCCTGCGTCGAAGGCGGCATGCTGCGAGAGGATGCGCTCGCTGCCCTTGGCATACTCGTAGATCGTATCCCCGCCGCGAACGGTGCGAATGCGACCACCCGAGCGGTCTCGCGCCTCCAGTATCAGGCATTCATAGCCGGCCTTTGCCATCTCATAGGCGGCCACCATACCGCCGATGCCGGCGCCAAGGATCACGATGCGCTTTCCCCGCCCGGACCCCGATGCAAGCCGGGGCGGACCGGCGTACGCCGCGGGCACGGCCATCAGGCCCATGGCCGCCATAGTTTCATAGACCGCAGCGGCACCCCCCGCACGACCCACCATGTGTAGAAAATTTCGCCGACTCAAGCGCTTGACTTCGGTGTTCACGTCCCCACCTTCACTTCGTTGACCGAAGCATACGGCCCCGTTGCGCTCGAATGAACACGCAGCAGTGGCCTGAGGCGCCTCGGAGTCTACCCCGCCCTGCCATGAGCGAGCGCAGCGAGTCGAACGAGCGTGCTCTGCCTGCCCCGAGCGAGCCGAGGGGAGCGAGCGCAGCGAGTCGAACGGGCCGCCGTCTTTGGCTGGGGGGCACGAAGCGTGTATACTGATCGTTCACTTGAGGGGCACATCAAATCAAAAAAGTGACAGTAGTTAAATCTCCGGCAGAGGCGATCATGTTCAGTGTGGTGGCGGTAGAGAAGATCGACGCCCCGGAAGGGTTGGACGGCACGTGGTACCGCTACGTCATCGATCGTGAGAGCAGTTCCACCATCGTCGGTAGCCGCCGCGGCAGCATGAGGGCGGTCAAGCGCCACGCCCAGTTGTTTGCAGAGGATTTGAATCTGCGAATCGCCAACGGCGGGAAGTCCATGTGGTCACCGCGCCAGAAGAAGCCTGCAACGTCGAGTTGACCCTCAAACTTTTCTCTAATCAAGCCTGCTGATCCAAGAGCGGCCGGGCCACGCAGTTCTTAACTGCGCCCCGCGAGCTTCATTCGCGGTTAGGCCGCCCACGCTACCCCACAATTGTCTCCTTCGTCCCGGGCGCCGTCGTCACCTGCCCCCCCGTCCAGTCTCACTTCACCCGTTTCGCTTAGATGTAGACCACCGGCACCCACGTCTTACCTTCGTCGAAGGTCCTCTCCTGACGCCAGCTGAACGAGGTCGCGGTAAACGAGTGGAAGAAGTTGCGACGCGGCGGTTCGAGATCGATGGAGTGCATGACGATCTCGCCTTCTTTCGACGTCGCCGTGAATTCCCACGCCTCGCGTGCTGCCGTAGCGATCCACGCCATCTCCCAATGGCCTTTCGCCTCATTGAAGATGCG
>JAPULC010000513.1 GCA_027295305.1 Gammaproteobacteria bacterium | reverse complement strand
GGTAGTAATTCTTCCGCCGGCCGACCTCGTTGAAGCCGAGGGACTCATAGATGGCCAGGGCAACGCGATTCGACGGTCGCACTTCGAGAAACACCGCATCGACACCGCGCTCCCGCGCACGACGCAGCATGTGCTCAACGAGTCTCTTCCCGTATCCCGCGCCTTGATGGTCGCGGCCTATGCAGACGTTCAGCAGATGTGCCTCGCCCGACGCCATGACCGAGAGCACGCCGTGGCCGATGAGCTTCTCGTCCTTCTCGACCACCCAGCACTCGTAGCGTTGCTTCAGGCAGTCGACGAAGATGCCGCGCGTCCAGGGGAACGCATAGCTGCGGACTTCGTTCTCCATCACCGCGTCGAGGTCTTCCGCCCGCATCCTGCGGCACGCAAGATCCTCGTCCATCACGCGTCCAGCGTCTTCTGAAGCACTTGCCATAGATTGCGTTTGGCCTCGTCACTTGCGCGCAAGGATCGCAGCGCGCCCGCATAGACTATGCGAAGCTCGAGTGCGAGCCCCTGCACACTCTCCTTGGCGCTGTCGCCGATGCACAGCAACACCGCATCTGCGGCATTTCCCTTCAGCCTATCGACAAATGCGGTGAGCGCCGCGTCCTGCCCTTCTTCGAAGAGCGCGCCCTCGGCCGGCGGCCACAGAAATTCCCTGGGATCGGTGTGCTTTTCGGGATCGCCGCCCAATGCACGCACGAGATCCTGGAGCATGCGACGATTTTCCTGCGAGATCTCGGCGGGGGCGGCCAGGACCACGACGCGATCGTACTTGTAGGCATGAAGCTCGCAGCGCGGTGCACCCTGTGCGGGTGCGGGGACGGTCGGTTGTCGAGATGTCTCGGGTGCGGGAGGTGCAGACGGTTTTTCGATGGCGGGCTCTGCGGAGGCGGCTGCGCCGGGCTCCGCTGCATTCGCGGCTAAAGCCGCTCCCACATTGGAATTGCCGGACCGACCGTTTGCGACACCCTCTGAAGGCACTCCCACACCGGAATTCCCAGACCGACCTCTTGCAGCACCCTCGGAAGCCGCTCCTACGGAGGGGGAGGCAGGCGTCGATTCGCGTCGCCGCCAGATCTCCACGCCCATGGTCTTCAGCAGCGCGGCGCGCTTGCTCTCTTCGAGACGCTGGTGCAACGATCTTCCCCTGAATGCCCGCGGCACATTCTAGCCAATACAGCTTGATTCGGGCAGTCCGTGGGCCGGATCATGTGTGACTTCGCGAAACATGCGAGTTGGCCCATGAAGTACAACACCGACGACATCCGCATCACGGGTATGCAGGAAGTCATCGCGCCTGAAGAGCTCCTGGACGAGCTTCCGGTGGACGACACGGCGTCGCGCCTGGTTTTCGAAGCACGTCATGCCATCTCGGAGGTCATCCACGGCCGATCGGACCGATTGCTGGTGGTGATTGGGCCGTGCTCGATTCACGATCCCAAAGCGGCGGAGGAATACGCCGGCAAGCTCAAGGCCCAGACCGAGCACCTGACCGACGACCTGCTCGTCGTCATGCGCGTCTACTTCGAAAAACCGCGCACGACGGTGGGATGGAAGGGACTGATCAACGATCCCGATCTGAACGACGGCTTCGACATCAACCGCGGGTTGCGCATTGCGCGTGGGTTGCTGAGGAACCTCGCCAACCTCGGACTGCCCGTGGGCACGGAATATCTCGATCCCATCTCGCCTCAATACATCGGCGATCTCGTCTCCTGGGGCGCCATCGGCGCACGCACCAGCGAGAGCCAGATTCACCGTCAGCTTGCCTCCGGACTGTCCTGTCCCATGGGCTTCAAGAACAGCACCGACGGCTCCATTCAAGTCGCGGTGGATGCCATGCGCTCGGCGCACCATTCACACATATTTCTGTCGGTCACGAAGCAGGGACACTCCGCGATCTTCTCGACATCAGGCAACGACGACTGCCACATCATCCTGCGCGGTGGCGGCGGCCGTCCGAACTTCGATAATCCTTCCGTGCACTATGCCAGTCGGATTCTCGAGCAGTCTGGTTTTCATCCGAGCCTGATGGTGGACATGAGCCACGCCAACAGTCAAAGCGATCACCGCCGTCAGCTCGATGTCTGCAACGACATCTGCAAGCAACTCACCGACGGTGAGCATCGCATCATGGGAGTCATGATCGAAAGCAATCTCGTCGAAGGACGTCAGAAGCTCATCGTGGGACAGTCCCTCACCTACGGACAGAGCATCACCGACGCCTGCATCGGATGGGACGACACGGTGCGTTGTCTCGAGCAGCTCGCCAAGGGCGTGCGCACGCGTCGAGATCAGGCCAAGGGGAACGTAGCCTAAGGAAGCGGGAACAAAACGCCGTAGGAGCGGCTTCAGCCGCGAATGATGCATCTCGCGAGGCTGCTAGAATCGCGGCTGAAGCCGCTCCTACGGAGAAATGCGACGGAGCAGCCGCTCCAACAATAGAGCAGCCAGAATGCTTGCGTAGATCACCGGCTCGGTGAAGTCGCTGCGCGACAACCAGATGAAGTGGACGATGGCGAGTATTGCCGCAGGGTAGATGAGCGTGTGCAACCGTCGCCAGTTGCGACCCAGGCGGCGTTGCCAGCCGCGCGTGGACGTCACCCCTAGAGGAATCAACATCAGCAGCGCCGGAAAGCTGACGGTGATGTAAGGCCGCTTGGCAATGTCCTCGATCGCTGCTTCCACGCCTCCCGCGAGAAACACCAGATAGACCCCGAAATGCGTGAGCGCATAGGTCATGGCGAAGACGCCGACCATGCGCCTGAACCTGACGATCCAGGGCAGTCGCAAACGCCGCGCAACGGTGGAGAGCGCAAGGGCGAGCAGCAGAAAACGCAATGTCCAACTGCCCAACGCCTCCACGAGACGATCGGCGGCATCGGCGCCAAGCGCATTCGGCAGGCCCTGCCCGGAGTAGTAAACCTGCAACCCCCAGTACGCGAGCGGGATAGTCAGCGCGATGAATACAATGGGCTTCAGAGCGAATCGCAGGACGCGATCGGACGGTCCGCGATGGGGCGGGCCGCGCATCAGAAGTAGCGTCTGAGATTCATCCCGCTATAGAGATGCGCGACCTCTTCGGCATAGCCATTGAACAGGCGCGTGTCGATGCGATTGGGGCTGAAGAGACTGCTCGGCAATCGCCGCTCGGTCTTCTGGCTCCAGCGCGGATGATCCACTTCGGGATTCACGTTCGCGTAGAAGCCGTACTCATTCGGCGCCTGCTTCTCCCAGGTGGTCATGGGCTCACGCGCGGTGAAGCGAATGGCGACGATGGACTTGATGCTCTTGAAGCCGTACTTCCAAGGTACGACCAGGCGCATGGGTGCGCCGTTCTGGGGCGGGATCACGTCCCCGTACATGCCCACTGCCATGATCGCGAGGGGATGCATGGCCTCGTCCATGCGAAGCCCTTCCACATAGGGGTAGTCGATGGCGCTGAAGTACGATCGCTGCCCGGGCATCTGATCCGGTGCGTAGAGTGTCGTGAACTCCACGAATTTCGCCGAGGACAGCGGTTTGAAGCGCTTCAGCAGATCACCGAGGGGAAGTCCGATCCAGGGGATCACCATGGACCACGCTTCGACACAACGCAGCCGATAGATGCGCTCTTCGAGCGCATGCGCTTTGATGATGTCCTCGTAGGCGAAGGTTCCACCGTTCTCACACGCTCCGCTCACCTCGACGGACCACGGATCGGTCACCATCGCTTCTGCGTGTTCAGCCGGATCCTCCTTGTCCATCCCGAACTCGTAAAAATTGTTATACCTGGAGGCATAGATATACGGCGTTACGTCTTCGTCCGTTCCGAAGGGCCCAGGCTTCGCGTCATGCACATGCTTGCGCAACCAATCCGGCGCCGGATAGCTGCTAACATCCGGATAGTTCGCTTCCGAGCGCAACGAAATTCCCGCGGCGGCAGCACCCGCCGCGACCGCCATGCTCTGCATGAACGCGCGGCGCGAACGATAGACGTGCTCGGGTGTGATCTCGTAGCTTCTGATGTCTGCCGGTTTTTTTATCAGCACATCGACACTCCTAGTGGGTCAGCCGCCTGATTGGACCACAGGAATGGAGAGTTATTCGCTCTTCGCCGATGACGCACGCCCGGAGCGCAGATTCCAGAGATAGTGCACTGGGCCCGAGAGCGCGTAC
>JAPULC010000512.1 GCA_027295305.1 Gammaproteobacteria bacterium | reverse complement strand
CCTTGCTTTTGCTGCGCGTTGCTCTGCAAAGAGCGGGTTTTGCTTAGGGCAGCCGCATGGCTGCCCCGGCATCCATGCCCCGGACCGCTAGTTTCTGTCCAGAATATTGCGCATTCTGGATAGGAACTAACTAAACGTCTCCTCGTATATGCGATACACGGTCTCGTCCATCCCGAGGCGGCGATACGTGTGCTGTGCGATCTGGTTTTCACGCTCGACGTACAACCTCAGGCCGCATACATCGGGTTCGGCTCGGGCGAGCTCGCGCACTTCGGAGTGGAGCGCACGATAGATGCCGTGGCGGCGATGTTCAGGAAGCACGTACACGCTCTGAATCCACCAGAAGAGCCCGTTTCGCCAGTCGCTCCATTCGGTGGTGATCATCAACGCACCGACCACGGTCCCGTCGGATTGTGCGACGTAATAGCGGCCGTGCTCGGGTTGCTCGAGCAGCCTGCCGATTCCGCTCGCGAGTAACTCCAGATCGAGGGGTTTGTCTTCAGTCTCCTGGGCCATGGCGCGATTGAAAGCGACCAGTGTGGCTTGGTCGCCGGGTTCTGCGCTACGGACGGTGATGCGTTCTTTCATGGGCATCGGATACGTTTCAAAGAATTTGTGGGAGCGGCTTTAGCCGCGAATGGTGATTCACGCAATTCCCATGATTCGCGGCTGAAGCCGCTCCCACACCAGAAGGCGTGAGTAGAACTGAAGGGTTCTCGAGCTTCGTTCATACTGGTTTGGGAGAAAGATGCCGCGAGAAGAAATCGGCGATTACCCGATATCGGTGCACGCTGACGGAGCGTCCCGCCAGCCCGTGCTTCGCCCCGGGATATGTCATGAGCTCGAACAGCGACCCCTGGTCCTGCAGCGCCTGCATCAGTCGCGTGGAGTGCGTGAAGAGCACGTTGTCATCGGCCATGCCGTGCATCAGGAGAAGCGGTGCGCTCAGGCCTGCGAGATACGGAAATACCGAGCTCGCACGATAGCCTTCCCGGTTCTCCTCCGGCAGTCCCAGGTAGCGCTCGGTGTAGTGAGTGTCGTAGAGCCTCCAATCCGTCACGGGTGCCACGGCTACTGCGCAGCGGAAATGTTCCGATGCCTTTGCGAGACACATGATCGCCATGTATCCGCCGTAGCTACCCCCGAAAATCCCAATTCTCGTGGCGTCCACGTACGGGAGATCGGCGAGATGCTCAGCGCCGAGGATCTGGTCGCGCACTTCCACTTCGCCAAGGCGAAGATGGATGGGGGCTTCGAACCCGCGTCCTCGATTGCTGGAGCCACGGTTGTCGAGTTCCAGCACGACGTAACCCTGGCGCGCGAGGTATTGCTGAAACAGGGGCGGCCATTGGTTGCGTACTCGCTGGGCACCGGGTCCGCCGTACACGACGACCACCGCAGGATGGGGCGATGTCGAATTCTCCGGCGGCCGCGTGATTCGAAAAGCCAGCCGCTGGCCGTCCTCGGCATGCAGGTGGCCGAACTGAGGCGTTGCATGAGCTCTCACGAAGGGCCCGTAGGGATGCTCCTGGTTCAGCTCGTTGGCGTCGATGTCGAACTGGTGTGTACCGTCGGCTCTTCCAAGCAGGACGCGAGGGGGTTGGGTGACGCTGCTGTGCTGATCGACGAAGGTCGAACAGTCGGGACTCATGGCGATGTCGTGACACCCCGACGCGCTGGTGAGCTGCGTCAGTCCCCCACCCTCGTCGAGAGACACCGCAAAGAGATGTTGCTCGACGGGGTCTTCCCGCCATCCCTGGAAGTAGACCAGTCGCTTCTTCTCGTCGACGGACAGAAGTTTGGTTACGTTGCCGTCTATCGCGGTGAGTGGCTTCTCGAGCTTGCCATCTCTTCGATAGAGGTAGAGCTGGTTTGTCCCACCTCGCTCGGAACCCCACACGAATGCATCCAGGGAATCGATGATCGCGAAGTCGTCGTGCAGGTTGACCCACGTGTCGCTGCACTCCGCTAGAACCTCGCGCGAGTGACCGTCGAGATCGGCGAACACGAGCTCCATCCGGGTCTGGTTGCGTCGCTGGCGTACCAATGCCAGCTCCGCATTGCCTATCCACCACACGCGGGCAAGATAGTCGTCAGCCTCGAGGCGCCACTCGATGTTTCGGACGTGCCCGCTCGAGAGCTCGACGACGTGCAGATCCACCCGCGCATTCGCTTCGCCTGCGAAGGGATAGCGCTGGGCATGAAGGGTGATCTCGCCTGCGTTGATTTCGTAGCGCTGGCTCGTGGCAACGGGGCTCTCATCCACACGCGTGAAGGCGAGATATCGCTCGTCCGGTGACCACCAATAACCATCGAAGCGAAGCATCTCTTCGGCGGCGATGAAATCGGCTAGACCGTTGCTCACCGCGTCGTCGCCATCTTGGGTGAGTTGCTGCACACGTCCCGTGGCGATCTCCACCACATGAAGATCCGATTCGCTCAAGTACGCGAGCCAGGTTCCGTGCGGCGATACCTTCAAGTGAGTGACGAATGCCTCGGCCGGGGTGAGGGCTGAGAGCTCTCCGGTGCTCAGTTCCACGAGATGAGCACGACCGTCGAGAGGAAATACGATGCCGTTGCTTTCGGGAAGCCACTCATACTCGACGATCCCCGTGGCGCTCGTTCGGGTCCGCTCGCGCCGTGCCTTTTCCTCATCCGAGAGCTCCACGCTTCCCCGGGAGAGCTGAGACGCATCGACGAGCGCCCGCTCGGCGCGTTCATCGAGGTTGTAGCTCCAGAGGTCGAGCCGCTCGTGTTGGTCGTTGGCCGCTTTCAGATAGGCGATGCGTCTGCCATCGGGTGCGTATCGAATCTGTTGCGGGATCGCGCCCGACAGCGGCGGGTCGTCGAAGATGCGTTGAATGGTGAGCTCGGGCGGTTTCGACTCCTCGCGACTCACGGCGACTCCGCCGCAGCAAAGGCATCTCGGGTGAAGTTCTCGACGCCGCTGTCGGTGATCAGCACGTTGTCCTCGATGCGGATGCCACCAAAGCGCGTGAAGGTTTCGATTCGCGCCCAGTTGAGGTGTGGTGCGTTGGCGCTCTCTCGCAGCGCCTCGAGCAGCATGGGGATGAAATAGAGGCCTGGCTCGATGGTGAACACCAGACCCGGTTCCAGCTCTCGCGTTAGCCGCAGCGCAGGATATGCCGCCGGAGGCGGCCGTGTGCCGCCGTTCTCCGATGCCAGATGGCCGCCCACGTCATGGGTCTGAATCCCGAGAAGATGGCCGAGCCCGTGGGGCAGGAAGGCGAACGTGACGTTCTGCTCCACCATGGCCTCGGGCTCCATGTCCACGAGGTCGAATCGCTTCAGGATGTTCGCAATGCGCAGATGCATGGCGTGATGGAGCTCGGGATAGGTCTTGAAGCGTGGAATCTCTGCGATCAGCGCCTGTTGCTCAGTGTCGAGGGCCGCGATCATGTCCGCGAACTCGTCCGCCTGCGCGCTGTAGGTGCGCGTGATGTCCGCCGCGTAGCCTCGGTGGCAACCTCCGGCGTCGAGGAGGAAAGAGCGCATGGCGGAAGGAGGCGCGTGGTCGTAGTGCTGATAATGAAGCGCGCTCGCATGCTCGTTCAGTGCCACGATGTTGGGGTAGGGGAGTTCCGCCTCGCGCTGCCGGCTCGCGCCGAGGTAGGCCTGATGGATCTCGAACTCGGAGTGGCCGGCGCGAAACGTGTCTCGAGCGGCGAGATGGCCGCGCACTGCTTTGCGCGTTGCCGCTCGGATGCATTCGCATTCGTAAGGCGTCTTGCGGGCCCGATGGTAATGCAGAAAATCCAGCAGTGTTTCTGGATTGCGGCTCTCGATGCCGAGATTGCCGGCAAGCTCCGGGGCCTCGCCGATATAGGCAACGCGCTCGCCCATGTGGGCACGGATCAGATCCGGAAGCTGCTCGTCCTCGGCGAAGATCTGGATGTCGAACGCGCTCGTCCAATCTCCTTGCGGTGCCGCCGGAGGTAGATGCCAATAGTCGCGGGGTTGATGATAAAACAGTACAGGAGGACGACCTGGCGCGTAGTAAAGAAAGCAATTTTCCGACGCTGCTGCTGGAACCCAATGCCGGAAGTGCGGATTGGGGTGAAAGACCGCATGTTGGTCGTCGAGGAAATATCCATGGGCACTACCCGCGGCGATCAGCACACCGTCGTGCCGGCTTCGTGCCAGGGCAGAATCGAACGTGCGAGAAACCTCGTCCACGTGCTGCTGAAACAGGGCATCGCCACTCATGCTCTACGTCTCCGGAGGGTGTCCTAAAACACCCTCTGATCCGAGGATGCGCCGGAAATTCTAGCGCCAATTCAGAGCGCCGTCGGTAGGAATGCTTTTGCCGGCGTGACCGTGATATACAATATCGCCGCTCGAAGTTCACTCAGGGGGAGTTAATGCAGTCCTTTGCCTATCAGTCACCGCAGTCGCTGGACGACGCGGTGGCGCTGCTCAGCGAGAACAAGAAGCAGCAAGTCAGAACCCAGATACTCGCAGGAGGGACCGATCTCATGGTCCAACTCCGCTCCGTCGATCGAGAGCCACGCGTGCTTCTGGACATCAAACGAATTCCGGACACGATGCGCATCGACGTCGGCACCGACGACATCTTCATAGGTGCCGCAGTGCCCGGGGCAGTCATCTCCGCGGACGAAGCCCTCGCAGCCATGTTGCCGGGGCTGGTGGAAGCCACCGATCTCATCGGCTCCACGCAGATCCAGGGCCGCGCTACGTTGGGCGGAAATCTCTGTAACTCGTCCCCCGCCGCGGACACCATTCCGGCCATGATCGTGGACGCAGGAATCTGCGTGATCGTGGGTCCGAGCGGTCAACGGGAAGTGGCCGTCGAGGACTTCGTCACTGGCGTGGGTCAGAATGTGCTCGAGGCCGACGAGTTGCTCGTCGGGCTTCGGTTTCAGCGGCCGCCGCCGCGCTCGGGAGATGCATATCTGCGTTTTATTCCGCGCACCGAGATGGACATCGCGGTCGTCGGCGCCGGCGTGGCATTGACGTTGGACGCGGATGGCAGGTGCACTGCAGCACGGGTAGCCATCGGCGCAGTCGCTCCCACGGTCCTGCTCGTGCCCGCCGCCGCAGAAGCCCTGATTGGCACCCAAGTGGATGACGATGCGCTCGCCGCCGCGGGAGCTGCCTGCACCGAGGCATCGTCACCGATCACCGACAAGCGGGGAACGGTGGAGTACAGGAAGAAGGTCGTCGCGGTGCTCGCTCGCCGGGCGGGCAAGATCGCGGCCGAGCGGGCAAGGGGGAATGAAAGGGGGATTGCACGGTGAACGAAAGGGAGTATGCAAAGGGGAGTGCTGATGGCTAAGACACATGTGACCACCACGATCAACGGGGAGCTTACGGAGTTTCTCTGCGAGCCCCAGCAGTCGTTGCTCGACGTGCTGCGTGACGAGTTACAGCTCACCGGCACCAAGGAGGGATGCGGCACGGGCGATTGCGGCGCCTGCTCGGTGATGCTCGACGGGTACCTCGTGTGCTCCTGCCTCGTGTTCGGGGCGGAATGCGAGTCGCGCGAAATTACAACCGTGGAAGGCATTGCGCAGCACGAGAAGCTGCATCCAGTCCAGCAGAAGATACTCGAGCACGGGGCACTTCAGTGCGGCATTTGCACCCCGGGTATCGTTGTGGCTGCCAAGGCGCTACTGGACAAGACCTTGGATGCTACCGAGGAAGAGACACGTTACTGGCTCGCGGGCAACCTCTGCCGCTGTACAGGCTATGACAAGGTTATTCGCGCGGTGATGGACGCGGCACAAGAAATGCGAGGAGCAAGCTGATGAGCGAAGCGCGAGAATTTCGTTACGTAGGTACTCGTCCGATTCGGCCGGACGGCGTCGACAAGGTGACGGGAAGAGCAAACTTCGGCGCGGACATGTTCATGCCTGGCATGCTGCACGCCAAGGTGCTGCGCAGTCCGCATGCCCACGCTCGGATCAAGCGCGTGGACCTCAGCAAAGCGCTGCAAATTCCGGGGGTTCACGCAGCGGTGTCGGGAGCGGATTTCCCAGACATCGCGTCCGAGGCAATGGCTGGCGTCGTGGATCTCGCGATCAACGTCATGGCGCGGGACAAGGCGTTGTATCACGGCCACGCAGTGGCAGGCGTGGCAGCCACGAGCCCGGCGATCGCCGAGGCGGCACTCGGAGCCATCGAGGTGGAGTATGAGCTTCTACCTCCCGTGATGGACCTGGATACCGCCATGGCCGATGGCGCGACACTCGTTCGCGAGGACAACTACACCCAGGGCCTGCCCGAAAAACCGGACAAGCCTTCGAATGTCGCAGGTTACTTCGCGCTCTCGCGAGGCGATCTCGAGGCAGGGTTTGCCGAGGCCGATGTGATCATCGAGCGCGAGTATTCCACTCCCACCGTGCACCAGGGCTATATCGAGCCCCATGCGTGCGTTGTGCGTGCGGGGGAAGATGGCCAGGCACTGGTGTGGTGCTCGACACAAGGTCACTTCGACGTGCGTTCCGCAAGTGCCAAGGTGCTTGGTATGGACGTCTCCAACATCAAGGTCATCGCGAGCGAAATCGGTGGTGGTTTTGGTGGCAAGACGACGATCTATCTCGAGCCCGTGGCGATTCGCCTGTCTCAGAAGTCGGGGCGGCCGGTGAAGCTCGTCATGAACCGCGAGGAGGTGTTTCGCGCCTCCGGGCCCGGATCCGCTTCGAAATCCAAAGTGAAGATCGGGGCGAAGCGGGACGGCACTTTCATCGCCATTCACTGCTGGCATGCGTACGAGGCGGGTGCCTACCAGGGATCACCCATGCGCCCGGGACTGATGTGTGCGTTCGCATCCTACGAGATCGACCACTTCCTGATCGAAGGGTTCGATGTGCTGGTGAACAAGCCGAAGGTCGCGGCCTACCGCGCTCCCGGGGCACCTCAATCGGTCTACGCCACCGAGTGCGCTATCGATGAGATTGCGCGGGAGCTCGGCATGGATCCCATCGACATCCGTCTGAAAAACGCGGTGAAGGAAGGCTCGGAGGCCACCTACGGGCCGAAGTTCCGTGCCATCGGATTGGTGGAGTGCCTCGAGGCGGCAAAACAACACCCCAACTACCAGGTAAAGCTAGGTGAGAACGAGGGGCGCGGCGTTGCTGCAGGTTTCTGGTTCAATGCCGGGATGCAGTCGAGTGCTCAGGTGCACGTGAACGAGAACGGCACCGTGACCATCGTCGAGGGTAGTCCGGACATCGGTGGCTCGCGTGCGTCGATGGCTCTGATGTGCGCCGAAGAGCTCGGCATCCCATATGAGAACATCCACGTGGTGATCGGTGATACCGAGAGCGCAGGGTTCAACAGCGGTACCGGCGGTAGCCGTGTGACGTTTGCCACCGGCATGGCGGTGATCGAAGCCTCGCGAGACGTGAAACGCCAGCTTTGCGCGCGGGCGGCGATGACGTGGAGCGTGGACGCAGAGCAGGTGGACTGGGAGGACGGTCACGCCGTGCCCAAGCCTGGGGTCAATGTCGAGGCCGAACCCCTCACGCTCGCGCAGATCGCCACAGGCGCTCCCCGCACGGGGGGTCCGATTTCCGGACGCGCATCCCTCACTGCCCGCGGACCGGGCCCCGGATTCTCAGTGAATTTCACTGACGTTCGTGTGGACCGGGAGACCGGTAAGGTCGATGTGTTGAGGTTCACGGCAATTCAGGACGCCGGCAAGGCGGTGCATCCCGATTATGTGGAGGGTCAGCTCCAGGGCGGTGCCGTTCAAGGTATCGGCTGGGCGCTGAACGAGGAGTACATCTGGGATGAGCAGGGGACGATGGAAAATGCAGGTTTCCTGGACTATCGCATTCCCGTGGCATCGGACATGCCGATGATCGACACGCAGATCGTCGAGGTGCCGAACCCCACCCATCCCTACGGCGTGCGCGGCGTCGGAGAGACTCCCATCGTTGCGCCGTTGGCGGCGACCGCCAACGCGGTGGCCGATGCCACCGGCGTGCGAATCACCGATCTGCCCCTCTCACCGCCGCGGGTGCTCGCTGCAATGGATGCAGCGGAAGGCAAATGAAGGAAGTCGTGGAGTTGAGGCTAGCTAATGGCCGAGGTGTTCTTTCCTGACGAGCTGCGTAAGTACACCAACGACGAGCCCAGCGTAGCGGTGGCGGCAACCAACTTCAGAGAATTGGTTGCCGCGCTGGACGAGATCTACCCTGGAATCGCCTCGGTGGTATCGGAAGGCATGGCGGTCGCCATCGACGGTGAGATCATTCACGACCCTTATCTGGAGCCCGTCGGTCCCCACAGCGAGGTGCACTTCCTGCACAGAATCTCGGGCGGATGAGTCAGACCTCGAGCAGACCACTCTGGTCGAGCCGCTCGCGATACTCGGGATTGCGATCGACGAGTGTCGGGAGTTCGGTCATCGCGAGTAGTCGTTGCGCTCCGACGGATCAGTGGTGAAGTACTGCACGAACTCCCAGTCGTTGCCCTCGGGATCGTGGAAGTAGACCCGCTTCCTCGCCGGGTGCTCGGTAGCCACCAGATTGGGGCTCATGCCAAGGGTGGCGAGACGTTTCACGAGCGCGTCCACATCATCCACCACATATGCCAGGTGGTTGAGCCCAGGCTCACCCGAGTAGGGCACCCAGGGCGCATCACGGCGCGTGGTGGCCTCCTGGAGGGCGAGGTAGGTGTCGTCGTCACCGACGTGGCGCCAGGCCCGCCCACGCCCATCGAGGCCCCCGCCGCGGATCCTGAACTCTGGAAAGACCTGCAGGAGAAACTCCGTCATAGGCTCGATGTCTGCGACGCAGAGGTTGGCGTGCTCCAGCTGGGAATTCATGGCGGCCCTCCAAGTGACGTGGTGAACGGATCTTGTCATTGTCACGATGCATTAAAATTATAAATACCTTTATTTAATTAGAAAACAACTTTATTGATTTATTGGGTTGTGACCGAGATACTCCCAGCCATGCCGGAACGTACCCGAGACCGCATCCTGCTGCAGCTGAAAATGCGGGGCCCCACCACCGCCATGGCACTTGGCGAGCGGCTCGAGCTCACCGCGATGGCCATTCGCCAGCACCTCGCCAATCTGCAGGAAGACGATCTGGTGAATTACTTCGAGAAGAGGGCTGCGGTGGGCCGGCCCGCACGCTATTGGCAGCTCACAGCCAAGGGTGAACGTCGGTTTCCCGATACGCATGCGGATCTCACCGTCGAGCTTCTCAGTGCGTTGCGTGAATCCTTGGGTGACGATGCGTTGCGCAGTGTGATTCGCGCGCGCTACCGGAAGAGCCTCGAACAGTACCGTCGTCGGTTCTCCGGGGTCGAGACCCTGGACAAGCGGGTACGCTTGCTGGCGCGTCTGCGCGATACCGAGGGCTACATGGCGGCTGTGGAGTCGTGTGACGACGGCAGCTATCTGCTTACCGAGAATCACTGTCCCATCTGTGCAGCGGCAAAGGAGTGTCAGGGATTTTGCGAGGACGAGCTCGAGCTGTTTCAGCAGGTTCTTGGCCCCGAAGCGTCAGTCACCCGCGAATCACACATCCTTTCGGGAGCGAGACGCTGTGCCTATCGGGTCAAGCGAATCGGATAGGCCAGCAGCCAGTTCCTGTCCAGAATGCGTAGCATTTTGGATCGAACTAGCGATCCGGTGCATGGGATGCCGCGGCAGCTGAAGGTGCATGTACTTCGCCGAAGCGTGGGAAGAAATTCGCCCGGAGGGCGAAATTCTGGACAAGAGCTAGATAGATGCGGCGCCTGCTGAATTTCGGATCTCTCTGCATCGACAACGTCTACAGCGTGGAGAACTTTGCGCGTCCCGGAGAGACGATAGCCAGTCTTGGCTATGAGATGTTCGCGGGGGGGAAGGGCTTGAATCAGTCCATTGCGGCGAGCAAGGCGGGTGCCGATGTCTACCATGCGGGCCGCATCGGCGACGACGGTGTGTGGATGAAAGAGCTGCTGGCGGACGCGGGAGTGGACGTGGATCGGGTTGTCGTCGACGCGGAAAACCCGTCCGGTCACGCGATGATTCAAGTCAACGCCAAAGGTGAGAATGCCATCGTGATCACGGGGGGCGCGAATCGCTGTATTCGCAGCGACGACATCACGCGTTCACTCGATGAGTTCGGGGCAGGCGATCTCATCCTGCTGCAGAACGAGATCAACAGGTTGGATGAGGTCATGGAGTCGGCGGCGTCGCGCGGCGTAGCGATCGTGTTCAATGCTGCGCCCATGGATGAGCGCGTCGCGAGCTATCCCCTGGAGCACGTGTCGACGCTGATCGTGAACGAGTTGGAAGCGACGGGTCTGTGTGGAGAAGGGAACCCCGAACGCGCACTTTCTGCTTTGCAGAAGCGATTCCCGCAGGCGGCCATCGTGCTGACGTTGGGTGCGGATGGCGTCATCTATAGCGACGCGAGCTCGACGCTTTCAGTGCCGGGACATCGAGTCGAACCGTTGGATGGTACCGGTGCCGGGGATACTTTCATTGGCTACTACCTGGCAGAGCTGATGCGTTCCGGCGACGTGGAAAAGGCCCTGAGACTCGCAAACGCGGCAGGTGCGATCTGCGTCACGCGTCCCGGCGCCGCTGCGTCCGTTCCTTCGTTGGCCGAGGTCTCGCAGTTCCTGCGAGATTGAGGTCTCGCAGTTCCTGCGGGATTGAAACGGTTCCAGAAGGAGAGCTCGGCAGCTCTCAACCGACCAACTCGAGCCCCGTGACCTTTGCGAGATCCTCGAGGGCCTGGTCTTCCGACACCACCTTGATGGTGAACATGCCCATCGCGCGCGCGGGCTTCAGATTGACACCGAGATCATCGAGAAAGACGGCCTCTGCCGGCTCGATGGCAAGACGCTCGCACGCAAGCTGATAAAACGCGGGGCTCGGCTTGCGAATACCCTCCCTGCTGGATTCGATCACAAGGTCGAACAGATCCATCACATTCTGCATGGGTTTTGCACGCGCGTTGTCGCGCATCATTCCAGGACCCTGTCCCGAGCGAACGTTATTGGTGAGACAGGCCGTCTTGAAGACCCGACTGCAGCGCTTGAGCGCCTCCACCATACGGGGCCGCAAGTCGCCGCCGAGAAGTTGCAGCACGTCGCGCCCGTGCACGGCATGACCCAGTGCACGCGCTTCGTTCTCGAACATGCGGTCGAATTCCTCGACACTGATCTGGCTGCGTTCGAACCGCGCCCAGGCGTTCGTGTCGGGATCGGTTGCGTTGACCGTGCGGATGAAGTTTCGCGGGATGCCGTGATCACGCTCGAAGCGATTGAACGCGTCGAAGGGGCTCGAGGTGATTACGCCACCGAAGTCCCAAAGGACGGCTTTGAGCTGCGTCATTACGCCACCTCACAGAAAAATGCCGAAGCCGGCGTCGATCAGAAACGTCCGGGCCGTGTGAGAGCTCGACGCTCGCTCATGATGTGGAGCGCGATGCCGGAGAAATCTTGCGGCTGAACCGAAACGTCGACGGTTTGCGATATTAGCGGCATTCGGGATTCTCCACGAGAGATCGGCGCACCGAGGTGACGACATCCCACAGATCTGACTGACACTCGGGCTTCGATTGATTTGACGAGAAATTCCATGGATAGGGACGCAGGCGTTGCCATTGTCACCGGTTCGTCGAGTGGCGTGGGTGCTGCGTGCGTGAAGCGGCTTGCGCAGCTCGGCTGCAACGTGGTGATCAACTACGCCAAGAGCGAGCAGGCGGCTAAGGAAGTGGCCGCGCAGTGCGCAGCCCTTGGCGTGGAAACCCTCGTGTGCCAGGCGGACGTCTCGGACGACGATGCCTGCCGTGACATGGTTTCCCAGACGATTGAAAAATGGGGACGCATCGATGCGCTGGTCAACAATGCCGGCACGACGAAATTCGTCGGTCACGATGATCTCGAAGGTCTAAGCAAACAGGATTTTCTGGACATCTATGCCGTCAACACCGTGGGTCCTTACCAGATGACGCGGGCGGCGGTGCCACACATGAAGCGTGGTGGACGCGGCGCTATCGTCAACGTGGCCTCTATCGCCGCCATTACCGGCGTTGGAAGCTCCATCGCCTACGCGGCGTCCAAAGGGGCCATGGTGACGATGACGTTGTCACTGGCGCGGGTGCTCGGGCCCGAGATCAGAGTGAATACGGTGTGTCCGGGATTCATTCAGGGGGAGTGGCTCGCAGAGGGGATGGGTCGTGAGCGTTATGAAGCTACGAAGAGCTTCCTCGAGCAGAGCTCACCGTTGCGGCGCACGGCCACCGCGGACTCCGTCGCCGAGGCCATCGTCTACTTCATCACGGGCGCCGACATCGTCACGGGTGAGACCTTGATCCTCGACGGCGGCAATCACCTGGCGCAGACCCCGATGGCGCGGCGTTAGGCGGTAGCTGGTTCCTGTCCCGAAACTCGCCGTCCTGTCGAGTTTCTGTTGACGCCTGCGGCGAAATGAAGTCGCCTTCATCTTGGTGGTCTCCCACCGCGCTCCCAGTCCCTTGCTTTTTGCTGCGCGCTCTTCCGTAAAAGGCTCTGCAAAAAGCGGTCCTGCTTACGCCGGCCGCAAGGCTGGCGCGACATCCTTGTCCCGGACGCGAG
>JAPULC010000511.1 GCA_027295305.1 Gammaproteobacteria bacterium | reverse complement strand
CAGGAGACGTTGAGTGCGGCGTTCACCCAGCTCGAGGTAGCTCCCCCTGCGCCACTCGAGGCGTCGAGCGCGATCGGCTCTACCCCGAAGGTCCTGTTGGTTGCGCTGGCGGTGGTCGCAGTGAGCCTGGGCGTCTACTTTTACACCACCAACGAAATCGGATCCCTCGAGCCTGTGTCCGCGACCCTCGGGAGCCTCACAGACGTCTCGCAGCCGATACCTGGAGCGAGCGGCAGGCCGGCCATCGCCATCCTGCCGTTTGTCAGCATGAGCGACGATCCCGAGCAACAGCACTTCGCCGACGGGCTGACCGACGAGCTCATCACGAACCTGCAGCGTTACCGCGACTTGCCGGTGATATCGCGCAACTCCACGTTTGCCTATCAAGGAACCGCATTCGACAAACCTCGGATCGCGCGCGAGCTTGGCGTCGGTTATCTGCTCGAGGGGCGCGTGAGGAGCGCGGGAGAAGATCTCAGAGTCAACGTTCAACTCACCGATGCGGCCGGAAAACAGGTTTGGGCCGAGCGATATGAAGGCCCACTCGCAGACATCTTCGAAGTGCAGGACGACATCACCTCGCAGATCGTCGGCGCGCTCTGGCCTCAATACCTCGAATCTGAGATCGATCGGGCAATAGGCACGCAAAACGTCGATGCGTGGGCTCACTTTCTGCGGGGCGTTAGCTACGCGTTTGCGCACGACCCTTCGAACTTCGACTACGCGGTGGGGCAGCTCGACAAAGCGATCGCGTTGGATCCGAACATCGCGCAGGCGTACTGGGCGCGTGGCGTCCTGACTACGGCGAAGTACATGACCGAGCACCTGTCGCCCGAGCAAGCGCTCGAAAAAGAAGAAGAGATCCTCGGCTATTACCGCAAGGCAATGGAGATCAATCCGGCGGAGGTGTCGGCGTGTGGCTGCCTCGGCTATTTGCTGACGTTGCAGGGCAAGCTCGAGGAGGCGCGTGCCGTTTTCGAAGTGGGGCTGGAAGCCAACCCGCTCAGCGCCGAGCTCCAACGCGACTATGCGACGTTTCTGCTGCACACGGGTGAACTCGAGGCGGCGCACAAGGCGATCGATCTATCGCTGCGTCTGAATCCCGTTGGGCCCACCGCCGCCCAACCTCTGACTGAGAAGGCGATGATTCTTCTCAAGGAAGATGATCTCGACGGTGCGCTGCACGCGCTGCGGATTTCTGTGATTCATTCGCCCAACGATCCATTCGCCGTGGCACCGCTCACCGTCATGCTCTACCTTGCAGGCCATCGCGAGGAAGCGACAACGACCCTGGGTGGCCTGCTCGAGCTATATCCAGGACTGACGCCCAGGAACCGGTTTCTTTCAGATACGTGGCGACCCCTGGAGGATGTTCTGAGAATCCGGCTCGTCGACGACTATCCGTCGAGCACCGATACGGCGAATTACGGCGACATGATCGAGTTCATCTACCGCCAGTCCGGATGGCGCGAGCCCCAGCCGGCGGAAAGTTGAAACAAAAGCTCAAAGAGCTTTTAGGAAACCCTGTGGGAGCGGCTTTAGCCGCGAATGGTGAATCCTGCGAGCCCCATGATTCGCGGCTAAGTAGGCGCCCCCGGCTAAAGCCGCTCCCACACCAGCACCACCCCATCCTAGGGCGTGTACCAGATCGGTGAGGTGTAAGCGCGTTCCTGAGTGATCACCGGCACTTCCTCGCCTAGCTCCAAGCCGTAGTATTTCGCGTCGTAGGCGGTCCAGCGTGGCGTCGGAATCTCGATCACGCGCGTGTAGTAGAAGGCACGCTGCTTAGGATCGAAATCTGGATCGACCCACACGGTGATCAACTCCGAGTCGCCGATCGTGTTCGTCCAGGTCGCGTTTTTCACGTCGACCGTATTTCCCACCAGCGGGACCTTGCCGTCGGCACCGACCTTTCTCCCATCGGACAGTGCGACGTCGTAGACCTTCTCCTGCAGATTCCCCGAGCCGTCGAGCCAGCCCTTGATGATCTGGATGCGATCGAGGGTGGCGCCAATGGGATCTTTCAACGCCACCACCAGGAAACTCGGCGATCTGCCCGCAGCAGCGTTGGAGAGATCACCACCCATCGGCACGCCCTTCGAGTAACCAGCGGTCGCCGGGCTTCGGGTCACCGCATCGCTTGCCTCGAAGTCCCAACCGCCAAAGAAGCGCACGAGGATGCGGGGCCCAGTGGTCGCGTAGACCTCTTTGCGCATCATGGCGTCATACAAGGCTTCACGGGTGTTGTCCTTCGCCCATACCCCGGCGTAGCCGGACGCCACCTGCATCCAACCGGCCACCTCCACGTCGCCGAATTTCGCCATGGGGTGTTCGATACGCTTGGGATTCGGCTCGCCACCCGAATGCTTGCCGAAGAAGTTGTCGTCGTCAGCCGTGGCAAGCGCGGTGTGACTATCCGTGGATCCGATGAGCCCGAACTTGTACGGATTGGTTCCCTGGCGTCTCTCGACGTCGAGGCCCAGCTTCAACGCGGCGCGGGCGTATTCGTATTGGAGCATGTCTTTGGTTTTCGGCACGCTCAAATTGAGATTGGCCTTATCCCAGGTTTCGTAATCCGCGAACTCGTAGTACGGAGAGAGATAAGGATGTGCCTCGCCGTCGCCTTTGATCTGCGTCACCTCGTAAAGCGGCTCCCAGCGGGCGCGGGTCTGCACGTAGTCCTTGTTGATGCGCCTTCCGGTGAACGAATCCACCATCGGAAACATGATGCCGTTGCTCAGATTGCCGTTGTGCGCGATAGCGAGGATCTGCCCGCCGGTCTTGTCCTCGTAGGTGGCCATCCACTTCCAGAGGTCGCTTGGATTGTCGCTTCCCGCAGGCGCAAGCGTGGTGTACGGCTCCATCTCTTCGGCTTTATCGCCATCATCGCGATAGATCAACACGCGGTGCAGATTGTTGCCGCCGGTATTCGACGTCCACTCATAGCCGATGAAGGCCGTGAAGGTACCTGGGTCGTACGCTTCGTCAGCCGCCTTGATGGTGTCCATCCAGGCGGATCGATAGGCCGGCATCCCCGGAAGCGATTGAAGCGCCGGTGGAAACGTGTTCCTGGAAAATCTGTCGATGACCTCGAGCGCCACCTGCACGCCCTGCGATCCACCTTCCTGGATCATGTCGTACCAGCGCCGCCCGGTCTCGTCGGCCAGCATCTTCGGGTCACCCGCATACAACCGTGGGAAGAATCCCATGTTGTCCGAGTGATCCGCCACGACAATGAAGTCCAATGGCCTGGCGAGCTTCACGCGCTGGGCGGTGGACGAAACGACCTCCTCACCCTTTGCGAAGCGATACGCATCGGCAGGCCCGAGGCGCGCACCGAACGCGCCTGCGTCCATGGAGTAGGAGGTATGCACGTGGGTATCGCCCCAGTACACGCGCGCCGGAAAGTTCCGGCTGGCCCAAGGCGAGTAGGGCCGTGCCGGGTAGGCGCTCTCCAACGCTTCTGCGGGAGGCGTCATATCCTGAGCGGCGCCCGATGCGTAATAGGGAATAGTAACCAGTAAGACCATGGACAAGGTCCACGGGAGTTTGCCGTTCATATCATTTTCCTGTCGTCTGCCTTGTCTGCGGCGAAGTGTGTGTCACTTCTGCTCAGTCTTATGTGGTTGCATCGAGTGGACCGGCGTGCCTTGATCAGTCGGAGACCAGCAGCGCCTTACCCATCACTTTCCGCTCCTCGATCAGCTTCATCGCTTCGGCCGCCTGCTCGAGGGGCAACGCGTGGGAGTAATAAGGACTGATGCGTCCCGAGGCGAGCCAGCCCATCAGATGCTCGCCGTTCCTCCGGGCCCACTCGGGGTCGTGACGCGGGAGCGCACCAATGGTGAAGCCGATGACTTCGGCGTCTTTAATCAGAAGATGATTGGTCTTCGCGAGCGCGGGCCTGCCGCCGGTAAAGCCGATGATGAGGATACGACCGAACGGCGCGATGCAGCGCATGGACTCGTCGAACACATCGCCGCCCACGGGATCGAAGATCACGTCGGCCCCCCGACCACCGGTCAACTCCTTCACCTGCTCGCGAAAACCATCGGTGTAGTCGATGACGTGATCGGCACCGAGTTGCTTGCACACCGCGAGCTTCTCGTCGGTGCTTGCGGTTGCAATGACCGTCGTTCCCATGAGCTTGGCCATGTCCACCGTCGCAAGACCGACACCGCCTGCGGCGCCATGCACGAGCACCACTTCCCCCGGTTTCACGCGCCCGCGCTGCATCCCGTAGTACGCGGTGGTGTAGTTCGAACGAAAAGCCGCCGCCGCTTCGAACGTCACCGAGTCCGGCAGTGGCGTCACGGCTTTCGCGCTCATCACGGCTTCTTCTACGAATCCACCCCCGGCAATCACCCTGTCGCCAACCTTCACACCGGTGACGCCCTGGCCGATCTCGGTCACGACACCTGCGGCTTCTCCGCCAGGGATGAATGGGAGTTCTCGCGTCACCTGATACTTGCCCTGAATCATCAGGTAATCGGTGTAGCTCACTCCCCGCGCCTTCAACGCCACCTTCACCTGCCCCTCGCCGGGCGTCGGCGATTCCACCTCACGAACGACAAGATCTTCGGGTGACCCGAGCTTTTCGCAGAACACGGCTTTCATAAGTTCCAATCTCTAACAGTGGTGCCTGGCATCATTGATGGTGCCCATTGATCGTGCCTGGCACCATTAATCAGGTAGTCCTAGCACGCGCTTCGCGATGATGTTCATCTGCACTTCGTTGCTGCCCCCGGCGATGGAGCCTGCCTTGCCGCGCAGCCACGCGCGGGTGGTGTCGATCTCTTCCTGATTGAAAGGATCGCCATCCCAACCGATGCCCTTGAGACCCATCGCCGACATGCGAAGCTCGGATGCCTTCTTCCCGAGATTCGCGCCGTACAGTTTGAAGATCGAAGTCGCCGGCCCGGGGGTCTTCGCACCGTCCGCCTCTTCCACGGTGCGTCGCTGCGTCAAACGAAATGCACGGCTTTCGATGGCGTGGCGAGCGATCTCGTTGCGAAGGTGCGGGTCTGTAATGCGTCCATCGATCTCGCCCACGTACTGCTTTGCAAACGCCGGCAACGGCCGCGCATCGTCGCGGATATCACCGCCGGCAAGGCGGCCGATGCCCGAGCGCTCGTGCTGCAGGAGTCGCTTCGCGACCGTCCAGCCCTTGTTCACCTCGTGGACCAGATCTTCCTTCTTGGCAATCGCGTCATCGAGGAACGTCTCGCAAAACGGTGAATGGCCGCTGATCAATCGAATCGGCTTCACGCTCACGCCGGGCTGATCCATCGTGAAGAGCAGAAAGCTGATGCCTTCGTGCTTCGGCACGTCCGGATCGGTACGCGTGAGGCAGAAGATCCAGTCGGCGAATTGCGCCCCCGAGGTCCAGATCTTCTGGCCATTGATGAGGAAGTGATCACCCTTGTCCTCGGCGCGGGTGCGAAGACTCGCGAGATCCGATCCGGCGCCCGGCTCGCTGTATCCCTGGCACCAGCGGATCTCACCACGCGCGATGCGCGGCAGATGACGTTGCTTCTGATCCTCGTTTCCGTACTCGAGCAGTGTCGGTCCGATCATCGTCACGCCCATGCCCGTCAACGGGACGCGCGCATCGAGCCCACGCATCTCCTCTAGGAGCACGAGAAATTCTTCCTTCGTCAGTCCTGCACCACCGTACTCAGTGGGCCACGTCGGCACGGTGAAACCTTTCTCGGCACAACGTTCGAGCCAGAGACGGGTATCGGAATTTTCGACCGGGACCTTGTTGCCCCCCGAGGACACCTCCCCTGGTCCACGAGCGCCTGGTGGGCAGTTCTCTGCGAGCCACGCGCGAGTCTCTTCGCGAAATTCCTCGAGTGCTCCCATATGAGTCTCCCCCCTCTATGTGTTGCCCTGCCGATTCTAGCGACCGCGCCATATCTATCAATCGCATCCGATACCGCGTAGGAGCGGCTTCCAGCCGCGATTCTAGCTGCCTCGCAAGATGGCCAATCGCGGCCAGAGGCCGCTCCTACAGCATTGGCTTCCTACAGCGGGAGTCCTCCCACCGCCGAGTTCACGGAGCCCGTGCTGTTGTATGCGCGCATCAACAGGTCGGCGATGCGCATGAGGTGCACCTCATCGGATCCGTCAGCAATGCGCGCCCAGCGCGCCTGAATGAGCATCTGCGCCAGCGGAGAATCGTTGGAATATCCGAGCGCACCGTGCACCTGCAACGCACGGTCCACCGTCTTCCAGAGCGTATTGGCAACATGGTGCTTGGCCATGGAGACCTCGGCCCTGAACTCCATCTTGTTCTCGATCTTGTAAGCCGCGTGCAACACCATCAGCTTCGATGCGTAGAGCTCCAGCGCGCTCTCGGACATCATCCACTGAATGCCCTGCTTCTCCGACAGATAGGAACCGTGAGAAAAGCGTTTCTGCGCGCGATCGATCAGCATCTCCAGGGCCATTTCGATCTGGCCGATCCAGCGCATGCAATGTGCGAGCCTCGCAGGCCCGAGACGCACCTGACCAAGCTCGTGGCCGCCGCCACGGCGCCCGAGCATGTTCTCCTTCGGCACCCGCACATCGTTATATCTGATCTCTGGATGTCCGCCGCCGCCCCCCATCGTTTCGACGTCGCGGACGATGTCGAATCCGGGGGCGTCGGTGGGAACGATGAATGCGCTGTTGCGGGCCTGAGCAATCTCGGCATCGGGATCGGTGCGGGCGATCACGATGGCGAAGTCGGCGCCGCGCGCGCCCGAGGTGAACCACTTGTGGCCGTTGATCACCCACTCGTCGCCATCTTCCACTGCCGTGGTCTGAATGAGCGTTGGGTCCGAGCCGGCGACTTCGGGTTCGGTCATCGAGAAGCAGGAGCGCATCTTGCCGTCGCACAAGGGCTTCAACCACTTCTCCTTCTGATCGTCGGTGGCAAAGTGCAACATGGTGTGCATGTTGCCTTCGTCGGGGGCCTGGCAGTTGATGATGTAAGGACCCATCGGCGTCTTCACCGCTTCGGCCGAGACGGCGGCGACCGCGGTGATGCCAAGCCCCATGCCACCCCACTCCTCCGGCATGTGCGGCAGCCACACACCCATGTCGCGGGCACCTTGCCTGAGCCCATCGATGGCCTCACGCCAGGCGTCACGCCCGGCGCTCTGACCCCTGAGCTCTTCCATTTTCGGACGCACCGTGTCCTGCATGAATTTGCGGATCACGAGTCGCGCGTTCTCCACTTCCTCGGGAAACGTGAAATCAATGGCCATCGTTCTCTACTCCCCTCACTGTCAGCGCTTCATTCGTTCTTGTCCGGGCGTTCTTGTCCGGGCATCCATGCGGTTTCCGGACGGAAACCATTCGGCGCGCAATTGCGAGTGCATCGCGCACTTGCGATACCTCGCCCACTTGCGATACATCGCCCACTTACGATACATGTAGATCGCCGATGCCCACCACCCGCCGGATGATCGCATCGGACCAGGCTGTGGGCAGCAGCATACGCAGCCCGATGAGCACCGCATAGCGGGGCGGCGCTACGTAGCGCGCCTTCGGGCGTCTGGCTTCGGTGGCGCGGGCGATTGCCCGCGCGGCGACCTCGGGGCCGGGCGCGCGCGAATGATTCGTCTGCTGCCATTTCATCACCGCCTCGAGATGAGCGCGATAGGCAGACTCCGGGGTGTTCTTGAGCGCAAGCGAGCGCTGCTCGTGCTCGCTCAGCTCGGTGCGAATGGCGCCGGGTTCCACCAGCACCACGTCGATGTCATAGGCCTTGAGCTCGAGACGCAGCGAATCTGAAAGCCCCTCGAGACAGAATTTCGTCGAATCGTAAATGCCGAGGCACGGCACGGCGATGCGACCGGCTACGCTCGATACGTTGACGATGCGCCCGCCACGGCGGGCTCGCATCGCTGGCAACCAGGTACGGATGACTCGCAGCAGGCCGAAAATGTTGGTTTCGAACTGCGCGTGTAGCTCCGTGTCGCTCACCTCCTCTATCGGTCCCGCTTGAACGAAGCCCGCGTTGTTCACGAGCACGTCGACACCGTAGCCATTGGTGATCTCATCCACCTCTACTTTGGCGTTGTGAACCGAGACCGGATTGGTGATATCCATGACCACCACGTCCACCGACGCCCCGGGCAGCGTCTCGCGCAACGAATCCAGAAGCTCTCGGCGCCGCGCGGTGACGATCACCTGATGGCCGCGCTCGGCAAGCAATCGCGCGGCTGCCTGACCAATACCGGAGGACGCTCCAGTCACCAACACGATCTTGGGCTCTACCACCGCTCAGGCTCTCGCATCAGTGGAGAGGAGAGAATAGATGACGAGGGATTCGAAGTGATCGTAAAGCCACTCGGAGTCGCGCGTCGTGCCCTCGTACGTGAACCCCAACCGTTCAGGTATGGCGCGACTGCGCTCGTTGTCCGTAGCGGCGCGAATCTCGACGCGGTGCAGCGCAAGCTGCGTGAATGCAAGATCCACCAATGCCGTGACGCAGGCGCTCACCACCCCCTTCCCCTCGAACTCGTCCGCTATCCAATAGCCGATCTCGCACGTGCGGTTCTGCCACTTCAGCTCGTTGATTGAGATCACCCCTGCGAGCCGGCCCTTGTAGTCGATCAGCCACGTGGCAGATTCCTTCGCGAGCCTTGCACGGGTGCAGTTCTCCACGAACGCGCGGGAATCGTCCACTGACGCGTTCTGGTCGAGCCACGGTAGCCATCTGCGCAGCCGCTCTCGATTGGCATCCACCGTCCGGTAAATGGCCACCGCATCCTCTTCGACCGGCGCGCGTAACGTGACCTCCCGACTAACGCGGATACGTTGCGCAATTCCCCGTGCCGGGCTGTCAGCCGCGTCACTCATGTTCACGGAGAAGCGTGGCCACCACCTCCTCGAGTGTCGGCGCTTTGTCTGCATCCTTGAACTCCGAGAGATGTTCGTACAGCTCGGCGGCGCCGCGGTGAAAGCCTCCGGGCAATCCTGCTGCTTCGAACGAATGAGCAATCTCGAGCATCTCGCCCACAAAGCGCCAGGCTTTGCGAGACGAGCCCCGCGCAGCGCGTTGCGAACGCTCCGCTAACCCCGACTGCGATCCCGACCACTCCTGCACCAGTGCTTCGTCGACTCCCTCGGAACGCGCGAGCGTCCGAATCGCCAACAGTAGTGCAGAGGTGCCCTTGGTCCAGGACGCGTAGCACATCTTCAACGCCGACGCGGCGGCATCGCCAGGACCCAAATCGATCACGTTCAGATTCGAGCCTTGAAACAACTCTGCCACCTTGCCGGCACCGTCGCCGGACAGATACATGCGGGTGCCGCCCGGGCGCAGCGCCGGCGGTCCGATGATGCCGCCATCGACGTACTCACAGCCGTTGTGCCTGACGATCTTGGCAACGTCGCGTGCCGTGTCGGGAGACACGGCGTTGCCGTCGACATAGATCCTGTCGAAACCCGCCGCCACCGTTGCATGCGCGACGTCGCGTGCGGCATGGGGCGGGCAGACCGAGACGATGATGTCCACACTTGTGGTCAGCGCACCGAGGCTGTCGAGCGCCACGAGTCCTGCCTCATCAGCTCGCCGATGTGTATAGGGGCCGCGTCCCGCGGAGACCCAGAAGACCTCCGCACCCCCTTGGCGGGCACAAGCGCCGATGCTCGAGCCCATCTCTCCAGGATGCAATATGCCAACTTTCGTCATGGTTCCCTACCCCCCAGCTCGGTGCCAGGCACCAGAGCCTCGCGCCCGGCACTACAACCGATAGTCCAACGGCGGATCGCGATCGCCGAGCAACGCCCGATACTCGAAATCGGCACCGCGGCGCTTCTCGAACTCTTCGCGGGCCGCCTCGATGATCTCGGGTTGCTCGAAGAGATCGACTGCCGTGAGGGCAATCGCCTTCGCGGCAAGCGCCATGCCCTTGAACCCAATGCTCATGCCCCCCGCCGCCACGGCTTGCCAACTGTGGGCAGGTGTTCCGGGAACCCACGTGGCGGTGCCAAGACCAATGGTGGGCACCATCCAGCTCACGTCGCCGACGTCCGTAGAGCCCATGCCGCGCCTGAATTCCATCGGCTGGATCTCTCGGTGCGACCCGAGCTCGAGGCGAACGCCGATGAGTGTTTCCCTGATCTTCCTGGCAAACTCCGTCTCGTCGCGGGTGTACTCGAATCCGCCGAGCTGGTGCAGTTTCGCATCGACGAGCCGCGCCAGAGTTTCATTCGGCAACACTGGATAGTTTCCATGCATCACCTCGTAGTCCATCGTGGTGCCGGTGCCCCGAGCCGCCCCTTCCGCGGCCTTGACCACGCGCTCGAACAGTGCTTTCGCCACTTCGATGTCGGTGTGGCGCACGTAGTAGTACACCTCCGCAAACTCGGGAACGATGTTCGGTGCGTCACCGCCATCGGTGATCACGTAGTGAATGCGCGCATCGGAAGGCATGTGCTCGCGCATCATGTTGACCATGTAATTCATGGCCTCGACACCGTCGAGCGCCGAGCGTCCTCTGTCGGGCGCGGCTGCAGCATGCGCAGCCAGGCCGTGGAACTGAAATCGTCCCGACTTGTTCGCCGTGCTGGTGCGGTAGTTCACCCGATTGCGATCGCTCGGATGCCAGTGGATCACGATGTCGACGTCGTCGAATGCACCGGCGCGCGTGATGTAGACCTTGCCCGAGCCACCCTCCTCCGCGGGGGTCCCATACAGACGTACGGTTCCTTCGTGGCCCCCCGCCTCGAGCCAGCCCTTCACCGCAATGGCGCCGGCCACCGAGGCAGAGCCGAACAGATGATGGCCACAGGCATGACCGGGGCCATCGGCCACGAGTGGCGAGCGGTTGGGCACTGCATCCTGGGAAAGACCCGGAAGCGCATCGAATTCCGCCAGAATGCCGATGACGGGTCTTCCTCGTCCAAAGCTCGCCACGAACGCGGTGGGTATCTCCGCAACGCGTGTCTTCACCTTGAAGCCTTCGCGTTTCAACTCCTGCTGCAGGCGCTTGCTGCTCTTCTCCTCGAGATAGCCGAGCTCCGCATAATCCCAGATGTCTTTCGCGAGGGTCGAGTAACGCTCGAAGCGCTGATCCACGTGCTTGGCGACGTCCACCTCCCGCGCCCATGCGCCAACGCTCAACATGAGCGCGCTCAGCGTGAGCGCGCTCACCACGAGGGCGCTCATCAGAGTGAAATGTTCGAGCTTCAACTCGCCCTTCCCCCCGGGTACCAGGAATCGCCGATCATAACCGCAACACGGCGACAATCTCGCGGTTTGGCCTGCGGGCGCGGAATTTCATCGGTTGGGCTCAGAACGAGGTGTCGACAACCGCAGTGCCAGGATCGATGAGATCGAAGGCGGATTCACCGCTGCCGGTCCCGGGTCGGAGATACCACAGACTCCAGAGCCCGAGCAGGAACGCGAATAGCGACGCCCAGCCGATTTGACCACGTAGCCCGATGTGCGACTCGACCACCTCCGCCCGATCGATCTCGGCCATCACCGCCCAGCGAAAGCCGTCGAGCTCCATCGGCCCGTAGGCCGACAAAACCTCGATGCCGCGATAGTCATCGGTGAACTTCACCCCCTGCTCACCCTTCAATGCCTGCACCGCGGTATCGGTGTCGACCTGCACTCTGAGAATGGTGGATTCGTGAGAGAAGCGGGAATCGCTTCGCATCAGAAGGTCCTCCCCCACGAGATAGGTCTCTCCCGTGCGGCCCATGCCGCCGGTGAACTGCATGATGTCGCGAATGGGATCGATGGGCACCTGCATGGCGAGCACGCCGAGCACCTCGCTGCGCCGACTCAAGATCGCCACGGCGGCGAACATCGCGGGTGCATCGGCGCTCGGCGCATAGCGCTCCATGTCGGTCAGCACCACCGAGCCACGAACCGATGCATCGACGGCGCGCCGGTAAGCCTCTGCCAGTCCGGTTTCGCGAAACGCGCCACTGTTCAGGTTGGTGGCGTAGTCGGCTTCCTTCTCCACGGTGTAGATGACGTTGCCCTGTGGGTCGATCAGAAAGAAGTCGTAATAACCTCGCTCGCCCACAAGACGCCGCGCAGTGTCGTGCAGCTCGGCGTGTGCCTTGCTGTAGTCAGAGTCGTCAAGGGCGCGCTCGAGCTGACGACGCCAACCGAGGGGATAGGGGTTATCGGTAATGTAGAGCGCTCGAAGTCCCGACCCGGCGTCGTTTCCGAGTTTCTTCCACCCTGCCTCGAGATCCGCCAGTCCGCGTCGAACCTCTTCGTTCAGGCTCCAGAATTTGATCTCGGCACGCACGGTGCTGAAGTATTCTTCGAGCGCGCCGCGGCGCAATGCCTGCAACAGCGCAAACTCATCCTGCGCCGCCGCGATCTTTCGGTCACCGAGCAGATCGTCCGCGGTCACCGAGGCGAGGGCCAAGATTGCCGCCAGACCCAACGTGCTTCCGAGTATCCAGCGTCGCCGACTCATCGCCTCCCCCCATCCAGCTCCAACGTGATGCGATCGCGCACGAGCCCGTCCACGGCCTGCCACGTGAAGCTGAAGTGGCCGAATTCATCCTGGGTCACCCGGTCCCGGTCCAGGTCCTCGACCACTTCACGCAACATGTCCACCAATCGATCCCGCAGCTCGAACAGCGCCTCACGATCCTCGAGCGCACGTGCTTGGCTCGCCACGTCCATCAGGGTGCGATTGTATTCGCCCATCCGCACCCGCCGCATGCGCTGGACCCGCGCGCGCAACGCGACGAATCCCGACGACATGATGGCACCTACGTAGAGCAACGTCGCCAGCAAACGCGCGTTGGCGATCAGAAATCCCGGCTTTTCCCGATCGTAGTAGCGCTGCGCCCCCGGGTGCAGGGGAATCGCAATGTTGCTGTCGTCCCCCGGGGGACGAATGAAACCCGCGAGCGGGTTGCTCGCCACCAGCAGCGCCCGCTTCTCGAACAGGATCTGGGTGAACTCCTGTACCAGACCCGCATCCAGATCATCACGTGCAATCAACAGTCTCGGCACGGTCACGGTGGGCAGATCCCGCGCCGGCAACGGCGGATCGCCGCTGTAAGAGCCTTCGGGAATGCGCCCGGTGCTCAGGGCAGGCTGCTTCAGCGCAAGGGCGGCCCCCTGAGGCAGCGGCACCAGACGCATGGGGTGATCGCGGACGAGCCGACGAATCGACGCGTTGCCCGCCGCGCGGACACGAAACGTTGCATCCACCGCGCCGAGAATCATGGCGAAGTCTGCCGCATCGGCCGACATGGCAAGCGCGGTGAAGTCGCGTTCTGTCAGGCCATAGTGCTCGGCAAGGAACCAGAACGACGCGTACTGACCACTGCCGGTCGGGGGGACGGCAACTCGGTGTCCGGCGAGGTCGGGAAATGCTTCGATCGCAGTAGCGTCACGCACGATGAGCTGATAGGAATCCGCATAAAGCTGCGCAATCAGGCGCGTGCGGGCACTGGTGCCGGTGCCCGCCTGGATGGTAGCGAGATCCACCCGCCCTGCCTCCAGAAGCCTCAGGTTCTCCGCCGAGCCCCCGGTCTCCAGGACCTCGAGCTCGAAACCGCTCGCTTCGGTGACCCGGGCGATTGCAGCCGCAAGCTCGAACGACTCACCCTCCCGCGGGCCCGTGGCAACAATCAGGCGCTTGGCATCAGCGGGGGCAAACACGAACCAAAGCAGCCCGACGGCTGCTGCCCAAACGAGAATTACCACCGCGATGCGCACACGGCGATCCATTGAAGGCCCTGCCTTTGATCTTCTGGTTATTGATCAGCCCGACGCAGGTTAGCCCACGCGACCCCGCGCGAGAAGACGTGGCGCACCGCTTTGCGCCCTTGTATCCTGTCGCGCCCGTTTCCATCGCGTCGACCTCTCTCAAGCTCAAAAGGGATGAACATGATAAAAATCCTGCTCGCGGCCACGGCGGTCGCATCGCTCCTTCTTGCCACGCCCGTGGCAGCGGATACCCTCAAGGACATCAAGCGCAATAAAACGTTTACCATCGGCTATCGAGCCGATGCGCCGCCCTTCTCCTCTTTGAACCAAGGCAGTGCCACGCCGGAAGGTTTCGCCATCGATCTGTGCAAGATCGTCGGTGACGAGATCCGATCGTCGTTGGGGCTGGACTCACTCACACTCGACTTTGTCCCGGTCACTGCCGCGAACCGATTCGAACAGGTGGCGAAGGGTAAGGTGGACATCGTCTGTGGTGTGACGACCTCTACGCTCTCGCGACAAGAGGACGTGGACTTCAGCAACCTCTACTACGTCACGGGCGGCAGCCTCATGACCACGACGGGGACCGGCTTGGCCTCACTCAACGATCTGACGGGCAAGCGCGTCGCCGTCGTCTCCGGCACGACGACGGAGGATGCCTTGGAGCGGTTCCTCAAAGACAACGTGGTCGACGCCAAGATCGTGAAGGTGCCGAATCACGCCGAGGCCATGCGGATGCTTCTGGAGGTTGAGGTGGATGCCTTCGCTGCAGACCGTGTCACGCTCTTCGGGCTCGGTATCGCCTCGGGGGCTTCTAGCATTCTGCGCATGGCAGACGGCCTGTTCTCGTACGAGCCTTATGCATTCCCGATGTCGCGAGACGATGCGGATTTCAGACTCGTCGTCAATCGGGCCCTGGCAAAGATCTATCGAAGCGGCCAGATCGCTCGCATCTACGATAAGTGGCTGGGACGTCTCGGCGCGAAGCCGAGCCCGCTGCTGCTCGCAATGTACAGGCTGTACGCGCTGCCCGAGTAAGCGTGCGAGCACGAAAGCGTGCAGCACCCGTGAAGGCCGGGACATGGCTATCAGGCACGTCTAAAAGCCTTGTGGGAGCGGCTTTAGCCGGGGGCGCCTTAGCCGCGAATGGTGAATCTTGTAAGCCCCATGATTCGCGGCTAAAGCCGAACGCGGCCCGGCCGCTCCCACACCAGAGGCCCCTACTACGAAGCGAGCTTTTTCGAGGCTTCTTATTGGCCTTGGTGCTCGCCGCGGGATGCGCGACTTCGCTACCGCCACCCGAAGCGCCGGGGGAACCACCCCCGCTGCCGTACGCGTGGTATGCGGGCCGCGCAAACGTCTATTCAGTGGACCCCGAACGCTCGAAGGTGCTGCTGTATGTCTACAGAGAAGGACCGCTTTCGGGGCTCGGGCACAACCACTTGATCCGGGTGGGGGATCTCGCGGGACTCGTCTACCTCAGCGACGATCTGGTCCACGCCCGAGCCGATCTCGCGTTCAGCGCAGCGGCATTGGAACTCGATCCCCCGGGGGAGCGCGCTGCCGCAGGGCGAGAGTTCTCCTCGAAGCTCTCGCAGAGCGACCTCCGCGCCACGCGTGAGAACATGCTCGGGCCCGAGGCCCTGGATGCCATCGATCACCCCTTCATCCACATTCGAATACGCCCGATGGCTCGCGAGGGGAACTCCCTCAAGGTCCTTGCCGAGGTCACCCTCAGGGGCGTCACGCACGCCTCCGAGGAGACTGTCGAGCTCACCCTCGGCGCCGGCCTGATCGAGCTGGAGGGGACTCTCACCGTACGCCAGAGCGACTTCGGCATCACCCCTTTCAGCGTCCTCGGGGGCGCCATCCGGGTACGCAACGAGGTCCTGATCCGCTATCGGATCCACGCCCTCCTCACCTCTGATTCCTGAGAATGCGCTTCAAGAGGTTGCCGCAAAAGCCGGCCCGCCGACTTTGCTGAGTCGTGTCGCACATCCCTGTGCTCACTCCCTCCAGAATTCAAACGCTTGGCGTTCGAATTCTGCCACGCCATCCATGGCGTGGATCAGAGGGTGTCTTACAAGACCCTCTCAAAGCGTGAACATTTCGTTACTTCAGGTAACGAGAGCTGGCCTTGGGGAACTTTCGCTCCTACAATTGGTCAGACCAACTTGGACGGACCAAACCGGTAAGACCATGGCCGAAGCCCGCACAATGACCCGTGCCGAAGAAGTCGCCGAGGTGCTGCGCGACGAGATCCTGAGAGGCCAGTACCGCGCCGGCGAACGGCTGCCCTCGGAGCGTGAGCTTGCCAGCCGTTTCCAGACCAATCGGGGGGCGGTGCGTGAGGCTGTGAAGAAGCTGGAGCAGCTCGGGATTGCCGCCGTCCATCCGGGGGGCGCACGGGTGGTGCCCATCGAAGAAGCGACGCTGGATGTCATCGGGCCGTTGCTGAATCTCAACTCTTTGCCCGATGTGGAGCTGATCGATCAGATCACCGAGGTCATGGGCGCGATGATGGTCATGGCGGCGCGTCATGCCGTGGAGCGCGCGAGCGAGGACGAGATCGCTCAGGCCCGCGCGATCGTAGGTCGATTGAAGTACCCCGGCGACGACGAGGCCGATCGAATCCAGGCACGCATGGAACTCGCACGTTTTTTCATGTCCGTGAGTCAAAACCTCGTTTTGCGCCTCATCGCAAACAGCCTGCGGATGCAGTTCGTCGGTCGAATCAAGGAGACCATGTCCCCCACCAGGATGCCTTCCGGCTACGCAGAGCTGCTCGAACAGCTCGATGGAGCTCTGGAGGCGAAAGATCCCCGAGCCGCCGGCGAAGCCATGCAATCGCTTTTCAACCTCACACGGGAAAGCATGTTGAAGACGTTGCGGGCGGCTTACATGAGCGCGGCGGCGGGAGGCTGAGATGATGATGCGCAATGTCGTAATCCCCGCTGCCGTCGTCGTGCTTTCGCTGATTGGAGCGGCGGCTCTCATCGCCACCCAGGCCGATGTGCGGCCGGCCTTTCAAGAACCCGTCCCCACGGTGGTGCGGGTGTTGGAGGTAACACCGAAACAAGTGAAGCTCTCGGTGCATTCCCAGGGCACCGCAGTGCCGAAGACCCAATCCGAGCTGGTTCCCGAGGTCTCCGGGCGCGTCACTTGGATTTCCCCATCCCTCGTTGCAGGAGGCTTTTTCGAGACGGGTGAGGTGCTGCTGAAGATCGACGAGCGCAACTATCGCACGGCGGTGGAGCGCAGCCGCGCGAATGTCTCCCGCGCAGAAGCCGAATACGAGCACGCACGCTTCGAGCACGGGCGCCTGGTGCAGCTGGAGAAAAGGCAACTCACCAGCCGCTCGGCA
>JAPULC010000510.1 GCA_027295305.1 Gammaproteobacteria bacterium | reverse complement strand
TATAAGAACGCGTTGTTGGGGAACATCTGCTCACTAAACGCTTGCAATTCGTACCAAAGCGCTCTCGGAAACTCAGATGGAAAAGCTCGATCGATGATTCGAACTCGCCCGACGTCCGGATGATGGCGCACCAGCGGTGCGCATGGCACGGTGGTTGCCACGGTAATCGGGCGACCGTGCTTGGCCGCGAGCTGGGGGATGAAGGCGGTGATGTTGAGTACGTCGCCGAGGTGCCAGAGCAGCAGCACGATGACTTCCTGCGGGTCGTCAATCGGGTCCGCGCCACTCACGACTTCAGCTACCGCCATGCCTTTTTCCCTATGGCAATTCGTCTAGCGCGATGACGGTAGCGACCGTCACGTCAGGTCCAAGTTGATTCGGAACATGGCATGAATCCGGCGTAATGAGCGCCGGTCTCGCAGGCCCGATGGTGGGGCTAGGCGCAAGACCATCGATTTGGCGGGGGAGTTCGGGTCGGTCAGGTAGATAACCAGCGTGCTTGCCCGCGCACGGCCCGTGGAGAGCAAGCGCAACTGTGCGCGGAGCGTTCACGTTGGTTTCGGTGACTCGGCCAAACGCCGACTCGAGCACACGGGCCTGCACCGCCATGGCTTCGGATTCACCGAGGTCGGAGTCGAAGTTCGTATTTAGAACCATGAGCTACTCTTCTCGCTGCCCGGTGCTGTGGCCCTACGGACGTCATTATCCTCGATGCTCGCATCCCTGACAACCTTATCGGGTGGATGCTAGCGCACTTGAGAGCCACGTTGCAACTACCCGCCGAACCTGGTCGTGTCCTGTGCTTGAACCGGATGGCCGCTAAGCAGAATGCGAGGCAGCGGGGAACGGGGGGAAGGGGCTTGAATGGCTCCGGCGGTTCGGACCGCGGCGGCGCGGCCGGGGTGCCGCGCGATCCCGTCGAAGATATTCACGCATCCTGGATCGCCAGATCGAGAATCGATGCCCCAGAACATAAGTACCGCCCGGTCTTGTCCATCCACTGCAAGGATGAGGAGATGCTGGGCTACATCGTCGTGGGAATGGACGTGCAGCCGGACCGTGTCGGGTGGCGGACTGCTTTTCAGCCGCGGGGCGGCCTGGAACCGAGAGCCGCTTCATGATCGGGATTTTGCTGTTAAAGCAGATCTCCGGGCTGTCCGATGAGGGCGTCTGGGAGCGCTGGGTGCACGATTCCTATTTCCAGAACTTCACCGGCGAGACCTTCTTCCAGCACGAGATCGGCCACGAACGCTCGGGGCTGAGCCATCGGCGTGGACGGCTCGCCGAGAAGCTCGAGCTGCTCTTGGCTGAAAGCCTGCGGGTTGCCCACGCGACCGGCGCCCTGACGGCCCGCGACATGGAGCGGGTGACGGTGGACACCACGGTGCAGCCCTAGAACGTGACCCACCCGACCGACACCAAGCTGAAGCCCTCTTGCAGCCAGTAGGGACCGCCCTCGCAACCTTCGAAAATCACCTCGAACGCATCCTTCAGCACTGGACGTCAACCCACGACAACGCCCACATAGAGGGCCTGAGCGGCATCTTCCAGGCTGCCAGGGCAAGGGCTCGCGGATACCGAAACACCGCCACCTTCATTACTATGATCTACCTGATCCCAGCCCCCCCTCGGAAACCTCATTGATTTCATTTGAAACGTCGAAGAACCTTATGTTATTGATGCAAGATCACTTTTGAATGGGAATCGACGCAGATTGCAAAATGTGATCTAAGGTCGCAATGAAACTTTCCGATGTGCAATGGCAACTCATACAGCCGCTGATCGATTTTGACGATGACCCATGTTGGGGACGACTCGGTCGTCCAGCTCGCGCTGTCCTCGATGGGGTGTTATGGGGCCTGAAGACGGGTGTGCGATGGAAAGATCTGCCGCCTCGGTATCCGCCGCCAGGCATGCCATTGACGGCTCCACCAATAGGTTCGCGACGGTTCCCCGGAAAAGCTCCCGCGGTTGCTCTCGCCTTGTCGTTCGCTATAAACGTTGCCTCGAACACTTTCAGGACTTTGCGCAGCCCGGTTACGTCACGACTTTCCTGAGGCAATTTTGAGACCACTTCCAGAATGGTTGAAGACCTCACTATCCTCATTGCCAACCTCGGCCGGTTGGAACACCTCTGTCCATGCCTCAAGTCTCTATTCGATACCGCTAGCGGTGAAGCGTCGTTACGGGTGATCGTCGGCTTCAACTTCGCGGGCGAGAGCGACACCCCGCGAGCGCTCGCGTGCGACTTTCCTCAAGTGGAGCAGTTTCGGGCGCCGATGAAGCTCGGATACTGCCGCGCCTACAACCAACTGATGGGGCGGAGCACCGGCCGCTACGCCCTGCTGCTCGACGACGATACCATCCTCCACACCGACACCATCGACGGCATGGTCCGATTCATGGATGCGCATCCCGAAGTTGGGATCGCCGGATGCCGAACCACCAACCCGGACGGCAGTTATCAGAAGACCACGGCCCTGATGTACAACCTGGGCACGGAGATCATCAACGCCGTGCGCCCGGCCGCTTTCTGGAACGACGGCATCGATGAATCCGTCACGAGCTGGAAATCGGTGGGCTGGTTGAACGGCCATTTCCTCGTGGTGCGGGCGCAGGTGATCGAAGAGGTCGGTGTGCTGGACGAGCACTACTACACATTCCAGTGCGAGGCGGATTGGTGCCTGCGCATTCGTCGTGCCGGTTGGAAGGTTGCTTACGTCCCCGACGTCGAGGTAACTCACATTGGAGGGGCCCACAGCGTGGCGTCGAGCGTGAAGACCTACAGTAATCTCGTCAGAAGCCACATCAACCGGTACTACTTTATTCGTAAGCACTATGGCGACGCCGCTATGCACGCGTTCCGACTCATCATGAGCATCGGCGCCACGCTTCGTCTGCTCACCTACGCCGCTGTGTGGCTCCTTCGCCCGGACCGCGGGTCGGAAGCCGCGCCCAAGGTCCAGGCTTACTGGAAGATCGTGCTGCTCGGCGCTGCGGCCCGTCCCGAGGACCTGCCGAACGACCTCCGGCGCGAGAACGAAGTGGCGTCGACATGGCCTTGACCATCGGCTATGACGGCAAATTCCTGTGGCAAGGCATGAGCTTCGGGTCTCGCTCCGGGCATGGTGTTCACGCCCGTGAGCTGCTGAAAGAGATGCTGGAATGCCGGCCGCAGGAGCAGTTTAGAGTGTATGCTCTCCACGAGGAGCTTGGCATCGAGCGTTGGCTCGATTGTCAGGTCAACACGCTTCCTCGCTACGCGAGAAACTCGCTCCTGCGCAACATGATCGCCTATCCGGTCGAGCTCGTACGACGTCCGATCGATGTCCTTCTCTCGTATTCCACCCTACCCGCCTACGCGCCGTGCAAGACGGTCGTGTTGCTCGCCGACGTCTTCTGGCTGGCGAATCCCGGATGGCTCCCGCCACAGATGGCCATGCCCAGGACGCTCGCAACTCGAAGCTCGGTGAAGCGGGCTGACCGAATCGTGACCACGACGGAATTCTCCCGACGCGAGATCATGCGCCTCTTGCACGTCCCCTCCGAGAAGATCATCGTGGTGCCGCACGGCGTGCGCACTGAATTCACTGAGCGTCTGTCCGCGGCTAGAATCTTGGATGTTCGCACTCGACATCGCATCGGACAAGAGTACATTCTCTCGCTGAACGATATCCACCCGCGGAAAAACCTTGAGGGTCTGGTCGAAGCGTTTGGAAGTTTGAAATCCCGCACCGGCCTGCCTCATCA
>JAPULC010000051.1 GCA_027295305.1 Gammaproteobacteria bacterium | reverse complement strand
CCTCTTACTTGCTACGTGAACAGAGCAGATCAACGTTAAGGGCATCGCACGAAGCGGGTGCTGCCCGCAGAGGTGCTACGTTCTTCAGTTCCACGTGGTGATCGGGGGAGTGGATGCAGGAGGTTCCTCGAGCGGCGTTTGAGGCGTCGCGCTCTTCATACAGAAAGAGGGGATGTAATGAGTGGCGCCGATACGCAGCGAGGAGGGGCAGGGACGCCCGACGAGCGGCAGCACGAGGGACCTCAGGCATCCACTCCGTGCGAGACATTCACTCGGTACACGACATTCAGCCGATGCCTTTTCAGCTAACGGGGGTCAGCCAATCGGGGTGGGTGTTGCGCTTACCCATCACCTGATCAAAGTACAGTTGCTGAAGCTTCTGCGTGATCTTCCCTCGCTTGCCATCTGCGATCTTGCGACCGTCGAGCTCGCGAATGGGAAGTACTTCTGCGGCGGTGCCCGTGAAGAACGCTTCATCGGCAATATAGATCTCGTCACGCGTGATGCTGCGCTCGATGACATTGATCCCTATCTCGTCGGCGAGGTGAAGGATCGTCGAGCGAGTAATGCCGTCGAGGCAGGAGGTGAGCTGGGGGGTGTGTAGCTCACCGGCTTTCGCCACGAAGATGTTCTCGCCGCTGCCTTCGGCGACATAACCTTCCGGGTCCAACAACAAGGCCTCGTCGCAACCGCTTTCCAATGCCTCGTGCAGTGCGAGCATGGAGTTGATGTAGTTGCCGGTCGCCTTCGCTTTGCACATCGTGATGTTGACGTGATGTCGGGTATACGAGGACGTTCGGACTTTAATTCCCTCTTCCTTTGCTTCCGGCGCCATATACGAAGGCCACGGCCAGGCTGCGATCGCCACGTGCACAGACAATCCCTCAGCCCTGAGTCCCATGGCTTCCGAGCCGTAAAAACAGATAGGCCGAAGATACCCCTCATCGAGATCGTTCGCCTTGAATACCTCCAGCTGAGCTTCTTCAAGCGTTTCGCGCGAATAGGGAATCGCCATCCCGAGAATGTGCGCAGAGTCGAACAATCGCTTGGTGTGCTCCTTCAAACGAAACACGCACGGGCCCTTGACCGAGTTGTACGCACGTACGCCTTCGAACACCCCGAGCCCATAGTGCAGCGTGTGTGTAAGCACGTGGATCTTGGCGTCGCGCCAGGGCACCAGGTCCCCGTCGAACCAGATCCAGCCATCGCGATCAGAAAAGGTCTCCGTCGACATGGTCAAGACTCCAAAGTGTCGTCAGCGGTAGCCGTCATGGTGCGTTGCCAAATTTCGCGTACCTTATGTTGATGTTCGGCAAGCTTCGTATCTTCACCCGGATCGCCGCCGACGAGTTGGCGGTGATGTTCCGCGCGAAGCGCAAGATAGGCGTCGTGAAGCGTCGATGCATCCGCCAGCGAAATCACTCCTTCGCTCGCCGCGGCCTCGAGAATGCGGACATTGTCCGAATAGCGCACCAGCGACGGGAACCGACTCGCCCAGGCGAGCACAATGTATTGAACCATGAACTCGATGTCGACCATTCCCCCGAGTCCGACTTTCAGATCCGTCTGCGAGCCGCCCTTCTCGTCACTGATGCGTTGGCGCATCGAGACGATGTCGTCGAGGAGCTTCGGGCGATCTCTCTCGACGCGCAACACTCGGGCGCGGATTTCTTCGAAACGCTGCAACAAGCCCTCGTCTCCAGCAACCGCCCGAGCCCGTACCAGTGCCTGATGCTCGAACGTCCACGCCTCCTCAAGCTGATAACTTTCGAACGACCCAAGTGAGCTGACGAGGAGCCCCGAGTTCCCGGAGGGACGAAGACGCATATCCACCTCGTAGAGGCAACCATGAAGGGTTTGCGTGGTCAGGCAGTGAATGATCCTCTGCACCAGCCGGTTCAGAAACTGTACGTTTCCTATCTTCTCCGGCCCGGGGGTCATGCCGTCGCTCGGCAGATCGTGCAGAAACACGATGTCGAGATCCGATCCGGGGCCGAGCTCAATGCCGCCGAGCTTGCCATATCCAACGATCACCAGTCCGACGCCATCCGTGCCCGCAGGCACCCCATAGCGCTCGCACATCGACGACCACGCCAGACGCAACACCTGCGACAAGATCGCCTCGGCGACGAAGGTCAGATAATCACTGACACGCATCACGGGCAGCAGCCCGGTGATCTCGCATGCCGCCACGCGCAGAGCGTGGGCTTCCTTGAAGACACACAGCGCATCCATCTGCCGTTCCATATCCTCGGCTGGGATGCGATCGAGGCGCAATGCGAGCTCGTGGCCGAGCCCACGCGGGTCCGGCACGGTGTACAGCGTGGCCGGATCGAGCAGCTCATCGAGCAGTATAGGATGACGCGCAAGCTCGGCCGCCACCCATCGGCTCTGGGCACACAGAGAAACGAGCTGCGAAAGTGCTCCTGGATTTTCCGTCAACAGCACGAGATAAGCGGTTCGTCGCAACACCGCTCGGCAGACCTCCAGCCCCCCCGACAAGGCCGCTTGAGGATTGTCGGTCTTTGACGCCGCACGCAGAAGACGCGGCACAAACGCATCAAGGCGCGCCCTGCCCAAGTCCTGCTTCACGTCGTGAGCCCTCGCGCCGCGCATCGCGTCCAACTGCGCGATGGCGGCAACGGGGTCGGTAAATCCGGTCTGCGCCAGAAGCTCCCGCGCCGCCGCGTGCGCCATCGCCCCACTCCAGAGATGCGCGAATCCGTCGGCGTCGCGCTCCGCCGTCGCCTCCGATGGCGATATCACATCATCGAAATGTGCGCTGATGCGGCCTCGATGACGCGCGAGCTCCGAAGAGAATTCTTCCGTGCTGTTGAACCCCATCGCGTATGCAAGACGCGCCTGGCCGAGCTCATCGTCGGGCAGGTGATGGGTCTGCTGGTCATGCACTGCCTGCAGACGATGCTCGACGCGACGCAGGAAGCCATATCCGACGATGAGCTGATCGACGCTCTCAGCCGGGAGCCGTCCGTTCGATTCCAACCATCGCAGCACCGGTATGAGCTCGCGGCGGCGCAGCTCAATCTCGCGCCCGCCCCAAATCAGCTGGAAGACCTGAGCGATGAATTCCACCTCGCGGATCCCTCCGGGTCCTAGCTTCACATCGCCCGCATACCGGGCTGCGCCGCGCTCGCTCTCGATCAGCGCCTTCATCTCGCGCATCGCGTCCACCGCGGAGAAGTCGAGGTAGCGCCGGTAGATGAACGGCTGAAGCTCGGCCAACAATTTCTTCCCAGCGTCAACATCCCCCGCAACGGCTCTCGCTTTGATGAGCGCATAGCGCTCCCAGTCACGTCCGTGCTCCTCGTAGTACGACTCCATCGCCGCGAAGCTCACACACAGCGCACCGCTTTCCCCGAATGGCCTCAGCCGCATGTCCACTCGAAACACGAAACCATCGTCCGTGGTCTCACCCAGCAATCGGACGAGGCGCTGCCCCAGACGAACGAAGAACTCCTGATTCGACACCACGAGGCTGTTGCCGCGCGTCTCGCCCCGCTCGGGATAGGAGAACATCAGGTCGACGTCCGATGACAAATTGAGCTCGCGTGCACCGAGCTTCCCGAGACCGAGCACCACCATCGTCTGAGGCGCGGCGCTCTCCTCGCCAGTGGGCGTTCCATGCACGTCACAGGCCCATTCGTAAAGCCGTTCGAGACCCAGATCGATGGCCGCGTCCGCGAGATCCGAAAGCTCTCGAGTGGTCTCCTCGAGGCTCGCGACACCTGCAAGGTCGCGCCAGATGATGCGCACCATGAAGCGCTGACGTGCCTGCCTTAGAACGCGCGCCAGCGAGGTGACATCGCCAACCGCCTCGAGTGCCGATTCGAACTCGAGTCGCAATGCGTGCGCATCGTGCGCTGGGGCGAACCAATCGCGCTCGAGAAGAGCCAGGAATTCCTCGGGGTGAGCGACGATCCAGTTGACGACGAAGCTGGAGCCGGTGAGCGCCCGGAACACGGCCTCGGCCTCGCGATCCAGGCGGTGGCGAACGGGTTGCGGCAGCCGATTCCATGCCTGCTCGAAAACGGGATCGAGAAGGGGACGAGCCAACATGCCTAGTGCTCGGCTCCGTGCACTCCTAGTTGGGCGCCTCGTCCGTGACGATCGCCGCACGCAGGAGACTGGCAATACCGTCGAGGCTCTCGGGCAACTTCGACACATCCAAACGATCGTTGCCGGCGAGCGTCTTGATCGCCTCGATGTACGACTGTCCCAACAGATAATTCAAGGCGCGTGGGTCTCCCTTCTCCATCGCTCGAGACAACATCACCAGCGCCCGTGCATCGGCTTCCGCGCGAATCTCTTTAGCCTGCACCTCGAGGTCGGCGCGTTCCTTGTCCGCCTCGGCAAGCGCGAGATGAACGTGTTTCGTCGCTTCGGCGCGAAGTGATGCCGCCTGCTGCTCGCCTTCGGCAAGGAGCACGGTGGCTTCGCGCTTCAACTCCGCGGCGAGCTTCTCCTTCACGGCGTTCACGAGATCCTCGGGCGGTGTGATCTCCTGGAATTCGAGACGGGTGATCTTGACGCCCCAGGGCTCCGTGCTCAGATCGAGAATCTCGAGCAGCTTGCGACTGACATCATCGCGTCGGGTGAGCACCGTATTCATGTCGAAGCTCGCAAGCGACGTGCGGATGGCGGAAACCACGACGTGACGCAGCGATTCCTCCAACCCTTCCACCTCGTAGCTTGCCTTCGCAGAGTCGAATACCTGGTAGAAACAGGACACCCCCAGAGTGAGCGAAACCTGTTTGCCCACCAGAATCTCGAGGCGAGGCACCGCGAGCACCTGTTCTTTCATCACCTGCTTGGAACCGGTGCGCTCGACCAGCGGGATGAGAAAGCGTAATCCCGCCCGCTGCACGCGCACGAAACGGCCAAATCGCTCGACCGTGCGTTCTGAACCTTGTGGAATGATGCGAATGGACAACAACAAGAAAACGGCGGCGACAGTGACTCCAGCCACCAGCCCCATCATCTCGGGTGTCATTGAGTGTCTCCCTCTTACCCGCTCTCGATCAGATCAGATCAGCTATTTCTTATCCCGAATTGCCCTCTCGGGCAATTTCGTCTTACGCTTCCATGCCCGGAGCCGGCTTCCGGACAGAAACCAGCTAGCTGCCTCCCGCCAACTGTGACGTCGGTGCAACACGCAACACTTCCGATATGGTCGTGAGCCCGTTACCCACCTTGTGAGCACCGGACAATCTGAGCGAACGCATGCCTTCTTTGAAGGCAACCTTGCGAATCGCTTCAATGTCCGATTCGGCGTGAATCAGCTGGCAAACACCTTCGGAGAGCAACAGTAGCTCATAGATTCCGATACGACCGCGATAGCCCGTGTCTCTGCACTCCAGACATCCCCGCGGCACATACATACTCTTCGGCGGTTTCGCACGAAACGGCTCCGTCAGCAGCGGCCAGGCCTCCGCATCGAGCTCTTCTTCCTCCTTGCAGTTCGGACACAGCGTTCGCAGGAGTCTCTGAGCCATCACGCCGAGCACCGTGGCCTTGATGAGATAAGCCGGCACGCCCAGCTCCAACAGCCGTGTGACGGCCGTCGGCGCGTCGTTGGTGTGCAATGTGGAGATGACCAGATGCCCCGTCAGCGCAGCCTGAATCGCCATCTCGGCGGTCTCGAGGTCCCTGATCTCTCCGATCATGATGATGTCTGGGTCCTGGCGCAGCAACGCCCGGACACCGGAGGCGAACGTGAGCTGGATATTGTGCTGGACCTGCATCTGGTTGAACGCAGGCTCCACCATCTCGATGGGATCTTCGATGGTGCAGACGTTGACCTCCGGCGTGGCCAGCTGCTTCAACGTGGAATACAGCGTCGTGGTCTTACCCGAACCCGTGGGGCCCGTCACCAGGACGATGCCGTTGGGCCGGCTGATCATGCCCTTCCAGCGCTTGTAATCGTCCCCGCCAAGCCCGAGCTCTTCGAAGCTCCTGAGCAGCACGTCGGGATCGAAAATCCTCATCACCAACTTCTCGCCGAAAGCCGTCGGGAGCGTGGAGAGCCGGAGCTCCACTTCACGGTCATCCGGGGTCTTGGTCTTGATGCGCCCGTCCTGCGGCCTTCGTTTCTCCGCCACGTCCATGCGGCCGAGGATTTTCAACCGGCTCGTCACCGCCGCCATGATCGGCGTCGGCAGCTGATAGACGGGGTGCATGACCCCGTCGATGCGGAATCTGACTTGCCCCTGGTCGCGGCGCGGCTCGATGTGAATGTCACTCGCTCGCTGATCGAATGCGTAGGTGAGCAGCCAATCGACGATGTTGACGACGTGGGCGTCGTTGGCGTCCGGGGACTTGAGCGCCCCCATCTCCAGCAACTGCTCGAGGTTGGTGACGCCACTCGGTCCCTCCATGCCCTCGTCGATGGCTTTGCTGACCGCTCGAGCCATGGTGTAGAACTCGAGGGTATAGCGTGTGAGATCCTGCGGATTCGCCACCACACGGCGGATCTCTTTGCCCTTGAGCGTCTGCTGGAGCATGGTTTCCCATTGGAAGAGATAGGGCTGCATGGTGGCGATGACGACGTGATCGTCACCCACCTCCACCGCGAGGATCCCGTGGCGCTGAGCAAACTGATATGAGGGGATGATCTGGGTGACCCGCTGCGCGTTGATCTTGAGGGGGTCGATGCGGTAGTACTCGTGCCCCGAGCGCTTGCAAAGCCAGTCTGTGAGATATTCGAGATCGAGGACCACCCCCGGCTCCGCGCGGCTCTCGAACTCTCTCTCGGCCACCAGCTCCAGCGGATGCATGTTGAGCTGTTTCTGGTTGCGGGGGGTGACGAGCAGGTTCTCGGCGTCTTCGCGACGGACCATTTTGTCTTCGATCAGGTCCTCGAGAACCGTCGCCAGATCTAACATCCGATCGTCGGGACGCGCTTCGTCTACGCCGAAATTGGGTTCGCTGACAGCCATCAGACCGACGGTTTTACGGGCTCTCGCTGAGTTAAATCCATGCTCTGGTCAATTGCAACCGACCCTATGGAAGATCCGCTGAACCTGTAGAATAGCGATCTTTTTTTGTGACGGAGGCCGCATGTCGGTCCTCGCGCTGCTGTCCATGCTCCAGAGGCTGGTGGCCACGCCATCAGCGAGTTGCGCCTCACACCCATTGGACATGAGCAACCTCGATGTCGTGCATTGCCTCGCAGAGTGGCTCGACGATCTTGGCTTCCATGCCCAGGTTCAAACGCTGCCGGGCCATCCGCGCAAGGCCAACCTGATCGCCCGCCTCGGTGACGGTCCGGGAGGGCTGATGCTCGCGGGCCACCCGGTGCCCCGCGACGAGCACCGCTGGAGTCGCGACCCATCCAAGCTCACGAGGCGGACGGATGCCTCTACGGTCTCGGCACCACAGACATGAAGGGATTTTGTGTGCCGCCGTTCGAGATCAGGCAGGACGCGGAGTTCGTCCAGCTCGTCCAGCACGCCACCGGTCAGCGGGCGGGGGCCGTGGCCTTCGACACCGAGGCGCCGGTCCTCGAGCGGCGCGGCACCGAGAGCGTCGTGCTCGGCCCAGGAAAGATCGAACAGGCGCATCGACCTGACGAGTACCTGGAGCTCGATTCCATTCAGCCGACCATCGAGGTTCTCGAACGGCTGATACGCCCTGCATGCCTTGAGAAGTAACGTGCCATGCCCGCATCCTCTGATTACGTCAAATGGTTTCGGGGCGCATCGTCCTACATCAACGCTCACAGCGGGCGCACCTTCGTCATCATGTTGGGGGGAGACGCCATTGCGCACGCGAACTTCAGCAACATCGTCCACGACATCGCATTGCTGTCGAGCCTGGGGGTGCGACTGGTGCTCGTTCACGGTGCCCGCCCTCAGATAGAGGAAAATCTTGCCCGGGCCGGTATCTCGACCGGCTATCACCGGGGCGTTCGCATTACCGGCGAGGACGCCATCGACATGGTTCGCGACACCGTCGCGGGCATCACGGTCAAGCTTGCCTCGGCCTTCTCCTCCGGGATTCCCAACTCACCGATGTACAACGCGCGCATCCGTGTTGCCCAGAGCAATCCGGTCATCGCCAAGCCTATGGGAATCGTCGATGGCCAGGACTACGGGCTCACCGGGGAAGTGCGGGGCATCGATGCGGCGACGATTGATGCGCTGCTCGGCTTAGGAAGCTTGGTGATCGTACCGTGTCTTGGTTACTCGCCCTCGGGGGAGGTCTTCAATCTTCGCTGCGAGCGCGTGGCCGCCGAGGTCGCAAAGGCGATTCGCGCCGACAAGCTCATCGTCATGCACGGCGATCGAGGCGTGCGCGACGCGGCCGGCAAGATCGCGACGGAGCTCAAACCGGGGGAGCTCGATGCGCTCATCTCGACGCGAGAGCCGGGTGACGAGACGGCAGCGCGGCTCGATGCGGTTGCCACAGCGGCGAGGTCCGGGGTGCCTCGCTGCCACGTCCTCAGCTATGCCGAGGACGGCGCACTCTTACTGGAGCTATTTACCAGAGAAGGCGTCGGCACTCAGATTTCCAACGACGGATACGAGACCTTGCGAGCGGCGAACGTCGATGACGTGCCCGGTATCATCGAGCTCATTCGCCCCCTCGAAGAAACCGGCGTGCTCGTGCGTCGATCCCGCGAGCATCTGGAGCGGGAGTTCGATCGCTTCTGCGTCGCGGAGCTCGACGGCATGGTGATCGGCTGCGCCGCGCTCTATCCAATTGCCTCACTTGCGGAGAACGACGCAGGCGAACTGGCATGCCTGGTGACTCATCCGGATTTTCGTCATCGACATCCGCACGATGCTCGGGGCCAGGGCGAGCACACTATTGGAGAGCTCCTGCTCGGTCGCGTGGAACGCTCGGCGGCCGCTCTGGGACTGCGGCGGATCTTCGTGCTCACCACACAAGCCGCGCACTGGTTCATCGAGCACGGCTTCGTAGAAACGCAGATCGCCTCCCTGCCGGTGGAGAGGCAGGCTCTGTACAATCTTCAACGCAACTCCAAAGTTCTCGTGAAGAATCTGGCCTAGCTAGTTTCCTCCGGAAACTAGCTCCGGGGCATGGATGCCGGGGCAGCCGGGCGGCTGCCCTAAGCATTTTCCGCTTTTCCGGAAGCTTAGCTGCAGGAAAAGCAAGGGAAATGGGAGCATCTGCAAATCACATTTGCAGATGCGTTGGAAGAAATTCACAGGGATGTGAATTTCTGGACGTAAATCAGTTAGGGGAATAGGACCGATGGCAAACGATGACAAACGTCGCTACTCGTCCATCGTGGTCGACGGTGTCGAGCAGGCACCGAGTCGTGCGATGTTGTACGCGGTGGGATTCACCGAAGCCGATTTCGCCAAGCCCCAGATTGGCATCGCCTCCACATGGAGCAATCTGACCCCGTGCAACATGCACATCGATACGCTTGCGGATGCCGCCGCCAGCGGCGCCGACGAGGCGGGGGCCAAGTCGGTGGTATTCAGCACCATCACGGTCTCCGATGGGATTTCGATGGGCACGCCGGGGATGCGTTACTCGCTGGTCTCCCGGGAGGTCATCGCGGACTCCATCGAAACCGTGGTGGCGGCGGAGGGATTCGACGGATTCGTCGCCATCGGAGGTTGCGACAAGAACATGCCGGGATGCGCCATGGCCATGGCGCGGCTCGACCGTCCATCGGTATTCGTCTACGGCGGGACCATCCAGCCCGGCAAAGAAGGTCGCGACGTGGTCTCCGTGTTCGAGGCCGTCGGCGAGCACTCGGCGGGGAAGCTCAGCGACATTGCACTGAAGGAAATCGAGCAGACCGCCATTCCGGGACCGGGTTCGTGCGCGGGCATGTATACCGCCAATACGATGGCGTCGGCCATCGAAGCGCTGGGGCTCTCGTTGCCCAACAGCTCGGCTCAGGAAGCGGTATCGCAGCAGAAGCGCCGCGACAGCTATGACGCCGGCGCGGCGGTCTATCACCTTCTGGAACGCGGCATCAAACCTTCGGACATCCTGTGTCGCGAGGCGTTCGAAAATGCCATCACCGTTGCCATCGCCCTCGAGGGTTCCACCAACGCGGTGCTGCATCTGCTGGCCATCGCCCACGCCGCGCGGGTGCCGCTGGAACTCGACGATTTCACGCGCGTGGGCGCTCGCTCACCCGTGCTCGGCGACATGCGGCCCGCCGGCAACTATTCCATGTCGGATCTCATCGCGATCGGCGGCATCCAGCCATTGATGAAATTGCTCCTCGACGCGGGCCTTCTTCACGGCGACTGCATGACCGTCACCGGCCGCACGCTGGCGCAGAATCTCGAGGGGGTCGAACCCTATCCGGACGGCCAGCAGATCATTCGACCGCTGGATGATCCGATCAAGCGCGACAGTCATCTGGTCATCCTGTACGGCAATCTCGCACCAGAAGGCGCGGTGGCCAAGATAACCGGTCACGAAGGGCTTTCATTCACCGGCAAGGCACGCTGCTTCCATGGCGAGGAGGCCGCGCTGGCGGCGATTCTCGACGGCAGCGTGACGAAGGGTGACGTGGTGGTGGTGCGTTACGAGGGCCCACGCGGAGGCCCGGGGATGCGCGAGATGCTCTCTCCCACCAGCGCCATCAGCGGCATGGACCTTTCGCAGGAGGTCGCGCTCATCACCGATGGACGCTTCTCCGGCGGTTCGCATGGTTTCGTGGTCGGCCATGTGACCCCGGAGGCTTTCGACGGTGGACCCCTCGCGCTGGTGGAAGACGGCGACGAGATCACGGTGGATGCAGAGAAGCGCGAGATCAGTCTGAACGTTGCCGAGGATGTGCTTCAGGCTCGGCGCAGCGCGTGGACAGCTCCCGAGCCGTATGCGACACGCGGGGTTCTTGCGAAGTACGCGGCTCTCGTCACCTCCGCCTCGGAAGGTGCGGTAACGGACAAGTCGTTGTAGCGACCACAGAGCCTCGCATCGGCGCCGACGCCGCGGTCGTGAAGAAACAGCACGCTCTTAGAGGTGCTCGGAGACCTCGCGGATTCTCACTGGCCGCTTCATCGAGCGCTCGTCTCGTGCACGTAATCCACCAGATGCTTCACGTTGTCGACCGGAGTCTCGGGGATGATTCCATGGCCGAGGTTGAAGATATGGCCTGGCCGGCCCGCCGCTTCTTCGAGCACCTGCTTGGCAGCACTCGCCACAGTATCCCTGTCGGCACACAGCGCGATGGGGTCCATGTTGCCCTGGATGGCGGTACATCCGAGTCGGTCCCATGTGTCGCGAAGGGGCGTTCGCCAATCGAGCGCCATGATGTCGGGGCCACACGCATACATGTCGTCGACCAGATGGGAATTGCCGGTCCCGAAATAGATGATCGGAACCTCACCGCGAATGGCATCTATCAATCGCGTCGTCGCGGGCAATACGTAACGCCTGAAGTCCTGACGCGACAAGCACCCCACCCAGCTGTCGAACAGCTGCACGGCCTGCACGCCCGAGCGAATCTGCAGCCGCACGTAGTCGCCAATCACCTCCACGAGCTTGTCCAGCAAGGTGCGCCACGCGCTTTCGTCTGTGTACATCATCTGCTTGACGAACACGTAGTTGCGCGAGCCGCGGCCCTCGATGGCGTACGAGGCGAGCGTAAAGGGAGCCCCTGCAAACCCGATCAGAGGGATGTCCCCCGGCAGCTCCTTACGAATCAGCTTGATGGTGTCGACGATGTAAGGCGTTCCCTCTATCGCGGGTACCACTTTCAACGATGCGACGTCCTGCGTCTGCCGCACGGGATTTTCGAACACCGGACCCGTGCCGGCCACGTAGTCGAGCTTCAACCCCATGGGCTCGAGTATCGGCAGCAGGTCTGCAAACATGATCGCGGCGTCGACACCCAGAATCCTTTGCGCATCCACCGTTGCCTGTGCTGCAAGCTCCGGGCTCTTGAAGAACTCGAGGCTCGGGGTGTCACCCTTGAGCGCATGGTACTCGGGCATGTATCGACCGTCCTGGCGGTTGAGCCACAGCGGCGTGAATTGCGTGGCTTCGCCGCGACACGCCCGCAGGAAGGGCGAGTTGTAGAGCGCTTCTCGCATGGATGACGACCGTCCTGGTATTGGAAACCTTGATTCGACCATAGTACGCGAGCGAGCCGAAAGCGTAATTCGCCGCGAAGTGTGATCGAAATCAGAGTCAACCTAAGCGCCTCGGGCTGCGCAGGTCAACCGAGTTTTAGTTTCCAGAATGTATGCATTCTGGAAACTAACGATCCGGGACCGCGGCAGCCGTGCGGCTGCCGTTGCAGAAACCGCTTTTGCGGAGTAACACGCAGCAAAAGCAAGGGTTCTGGGAGCGCGGTGGTGTCCTTGGGACACCACCAGGATGAAGGCGAATTTACTTCGCCGCAGCGTGGGAAGAAATTCGCCCGAACGGCGAATTTCTGGACACAAACTAGTTAGGGTGCGTTCGCGAACGACTTCACATGCCCCGGCACTCTCACCGCGTTGCACGCAAACGCCTCGACGCTTTGAGCCATGCCCTTCACGCGAAGGCAACGGACGAATTCACAGATAATTTCATCCTTCACCAGCTCCCACGTGCTTCGTGAGGTCAATATCTGCTGCGGCCGCGCGGCCCGCTCCAATCTACTCGCGAGATTCACCGGACGTCCCACCGCGGTGTAATCGAAGCGCTCACCCGATCCGAAGTCGCCGACATGGCAGAGTCCCGAATCCATGCCGATACGAACATCGAATACCGCCTCCGGGCATCGTGCCTGCCATCGTTCACGCAGTGACGCGAATCGCTCACGCATCTGCAGTGCCATGCGAGCACAGCACAGCGCGTCCTCTCGAGGACCCAACGATTCGGGATCACCGAAGAACACCATGACACCGTCACCGATGAACTTGTCCACGGTGCCACCGTGGGCACGCACCACAGAAGTCATCGCCTTGAGATAGTCATTCAGCAGGTCCCGCAACTGCTCGGGGTCGAGCAATTCCGTCAACCTCGTGAAACCGGCGATGTCGACAAATAGCACCGTCAGCCATTTCCTCTCGCTGCGACCGTGGGGTCTGTCAACCGGAAGGGAATACAGCTGTTGCGGTAGATAAGTCGCCAATCGTGCCGTGAGCAACTCCAGCTCGTGGCTCTTCTGCGCGAGGACAATCTTCCCTTCGTGAATCCGTTGTGCCTGCTCGAAGCCTCGGAATCCGACCACCGCACCAAACCAAACGATGAGGCCCCCCGACAGAACATCGCAGAGCCAGTTGCTGCTCTGAAAGCCACCACCCCCCGATAGGTAGAAGCCGGTGCCCGACGCGACGAGCAAGACCGTCAGGGCGCGCCAGAAGAGCGCAGACCCACCCAGAGCGGCATTCGCCATCATCAGACAAGCGCCCACACCAACGCACAAGATCCAAGGCGCCGCGGCGGCACCGGCCGCGAACCCGGTCAGTGAATTCTCCAGGAGCTGCGCACGCAGCCATCGCTGTTCATCGCCAGGCCGACGATCGGTGCCATCGCGGGTTTCACCGCCGCCGAGGGTTTCCTCGGCGCCGCGCCGCAACCACGCATGCATTAGCCAGGGAAACGACAGGAAGTAGAGGGCAAGCGGCCACAGCCAATGGGTGGGCCGATCGGTGCTCAACACTGTCAGCACGGCTAACCCGACGACGCTGTAGGCAACGGTTCTCGGAACGAGGCTGAGACCTGCCCATTGGCTGACCCGCAGCATGGGATACACACCATCCCTGGTGTTGAGGCGAGAGAGCACGATCACGCTTTCGCATCGCTCCAGCGAGAGTCCATCGGCGCCTCCGAGCGTGCGAGAAACGCCTCGTTCGCCGTAGCAGGATGTGGAAAAAGCAGCCTGATACCCGCGGATGGACCCGGGGGCCATATCTTGAGCAGGGTAAGTGGAAACTCGGAGGAGCGCGCGTGCCGGGGATGGTTTCGCCCGCAAGCGCGGAGAAATCAGGGCTCGCCCAGTCCGAGTGGGCTCACGTCGGCATCGTAGTCCACGCCGTCCACGCCAAACCCGAAGATCTTCAGGAACGCACGGCGAAAACCGGCGAAATCGGAGAGCTCGTGCAAATTGTCCGTCGTGACCTGCGACCAGCGCCGCTTCACCTCTTCCTGCACGTCGTCGCGCATCTCCAAGTCGTCCATTCGCACTCTCCCGGCGTCGTCCAGGCGCATCTCCCCGGACCCATAGAGCTGCGTGCGAAAGAGCCGTGCGATGTGATGAATGGGCTCTTCGTGGATACCCTTGTCCTTCATTACCCGCAGCAGCAGTGACCCGTAAAGCGGTACCACGGGAATCGCGGCGCTCGCTTGAGTGACCACGAATTTCAAGACCGCCACCTTGACGAGGTCCGTGCTCAGACGCCGCCCAATGCTCCCGGCGGCTCGATCCAGATCTTCCTTTGCCTTGCCCAGCGTCGCGTGCCAATAGATGGGCCAGGTGAGCTCGCTGCCAATGTACGTGTAGGCCAACGATGCGCATCTCGGTGCGAGGACCCCAGCCTCCGACAGTGCCTCCATCCAGTATTCCCAATCTTCGCCGCCCATGACCGCCACCGTGTCGTCCACTTCCTTCTGGCTGGCAGGTTCGAGATCCACCTCCACGACCTCTCCGCGGTCGAGGTTCAATGACTTCACATGAAATACCTCACCCACCGGCTTGATCGCCGAGCGATACAGCTCACCGCTACGAGGATGTCTTCGCACCGGCGAGGCCAGGCTGTACACGACGAGATCGATAGGGTCCATGTGCTCGCGGATCTGGGCGATCGCCTGCTCGCGGGTTTCATCGGCAAACGCGTCCGCATTCAAGGTACCCGCGTACAGTCCCGCCGAGGCGGCCGCGTGCCTGAATGCCTGATCGTTGTAGAGACCTGCAGATGCGGTGCGCTTCTCGGAAGGCTCCTTCTCGAAGCACACGCCCAGCGTCTTGGCGCCACTGCCAAACGCCGAGACGATTCGACTCGCAAGACCAAATCCTGCCGACGCACCAACGATCAACACGTTGCGCGGGCCCAATTCGATGGGCCCCTGCGAGCGCACGTACTCGATCTGGGCGTTGACGTTCGCGGCGCATCCCACGGGATGTGCGGTCGTGCAGATGAACCCACGAACCCTGGGTTTAATGATCATCGGATCTCCTGCGCCTCACGAAATAGCTCCTGCTGCGCGGCAAGAAACATCGTCCGGCGCACATCGATGCGACGCGGCCCTTCGCGCGCCAACCTTACCTGCGCCTCTGCGCCTGCGTCCAGGCGCCAACAACGGTCACCGTCCAATGCAATCACTCCAGGTCCCACGAAGGTCACGGCATCACCGAACGAGAGCAGGGTCCAGGTCTTCACACCGACGTGCCTGAAGAGACCCGGCGAGATGGGAGCATAAACGCGCCTGCCCTCTCCGCAGATCACGTAGAGCCCCCCGTCGTCATCTGCGCTCACGGGATGCAGCAAGCCGCCAATGGGGGAGGTGCCCACCGCATCCGGCAATGCAGTCGTCAGCACCAAACGATCGATCCGCGCAGGATCGAAAGGCAGCAAATTGCCAACGTGGTCGCGCCGCAGAAGCACCGCGTCGATCAGCGCGATGTCGTCTATTCCGTCACCCGTTACGGTCAGCGTCTTGCTCGCCCGCGAGACGTCCTGAATATCTACCAGAGAGCGCGCCACGAGAGCCGCGGCCGCCCCCGCGGACGTGGCCTCCGTCATCACCGGAAATACGTTGTTCGTCCCCGTCGACAGCGGAACCAGCAACACATCGGGCCAAGTGCGGGCAATGATACGGTTGGTGCCATCGCCTCCGATGGACACGATGGCGCCGCAACCGAGACCACGCATGCGTTGAATTGCCAAGACCGTGTCCGCGTCGCTGTGCGTAATCGGGAGGTCCAATATCGTCACGCGCGCATCGAGGGGCATGTGTTCCAGCGCCCCGGTGGCAATCTGAAAGGGCTCGCGCACCACCACGAGTTCGTCAGCACCTGCTGCATCGGCGCCGGCGGCAACGCGCGCCACCGTGTCGCGTTTCATCTCGAAGGTCATCGCGGTCGCGCGGGCCGCAAGCCTGCGCACGTCGCGGCCCGACATCGGGTTCACGAGAATTCCAACCGACGAACCCATGGCCTCAACTCTCACTCGGACGATAGTGTGACATCGCGGTCATCTGATCAGCTTCCTCAGCGTCAGCGTCGCTCGAAGAGCTGCAAGCTGAACGCATGGCTGTTGGCATCGTCGGCGGCCACGCACTCACTTCGCTTCAATATCCATTCACTCGTCTCGAACGATGGAATGAACGTGTCCCCTTCGAGTTCCGCGTGCACCAGTGTGACGTAAAGACGATCTGCAATCGGCAACGCCTGTGCATAGACGTCGGCACCGCCAATCACCACGGCCTCGTCCACTGCGTCGAACGCCACGCTCTCGGCGATGGCGAGCGCTTCGCTGAGTGAGCGCACTGTCTTCACCCCCGGCACGTCGAAGTCCCCCCGACGGGTGAGCACGATGTTGGTTCGCTGAGGTAGGGGCCCATCGAGGGATTCGAACGTACGCCGACCCATGATCACGGGTTTGCCGAGGGTCACGCGCCTGAAGTGCGCCATCTCCTTCGGCAATCGCCATGGCAAGCGGCCACTGCGGCCAATCGCGCCGTTCTCCGACTGCGCCCATATGAGGGCGAGCCTCACACGGGAGCCCATATGAGGGCGAGCTTCATACGGCGATGGGCGCTCGAATTCCAGGGTAAGGTGCGTAGTTCTCGAGTGTGAAATCTTCGTAGCGAAACTCGAACATGTCGCCAACGTCCGGATTGAGGCGCAATGTGGGAAGCGGCTTCGGCTCGCGTGCGAGCTGCTTGTCGGCCTGCTCCAGATGATTCAGATAGAGGTGAGCATCGCCAATGGTGTGGATGAACTCCCCGGGTTGGAGCCCGGTGACCTGCGCCATCATTCGTGTCAGAAGCGCATAGGAGGCAATGTTGAACGGCACACCGAGAAAGATGTCGGCACTTCGCTGGTAGAGCTGACAGGAAAGGCGACCCTCAGCCACGTAATATTGAAACAGCATGTGGCATGGAGGCAGCGCCATGGCGCCCACTTCTGCCACGTTCCAAGCGCTTACGATCAGTCGGCGCGAATCCGGATTGCTCCTGATCTGCTCGATCACTGCGTCGATCTGATCGATGGTGTGGCCGTCCGGGGTTGGCCACGATCGCCACTGCGAGCCATAGACGGGACCGAGCTCGCCGCTCTCGTCAGCCCACTCATCCCAGATGTGAACGCCGTGATCCTGGAGATAGCGCACGTTGGTGCTCCCCTGCAGAAACCAGAGAAGCTCATGCACCACACCCTTCCAGAATACCCGCTTGGTGGTGACGATGGGAAACGCATCGCGCAGGTCGAAGCGCATCTGGTGGCCGAACACGCTGAACGTACCGGTGCCGGTACGATCCTCTTTTCTGTGTCCGTGTTCGCGCACGCAACGCATGAGGTCGAGATATTGGCGCATGTTCTGCTTACTTTTTCCTGGCTCGCTTTTTCCTGTTTCGGCGACGTCCCCGCTCTGAGGGACGGCTTCGCTCCGCGCGCGGGCTTGGCTTTCCCTTCGCGTCGGTTCGGTTTTCGGCCGTGGCATCCGTCGCGGGCTCCGGCATCATTCGCATCTCGCCTGGACCGCGTTCGACGTAGGCAAGATACAGCAAGAATATCCCGAGCACGAGCATCGGCGCCGACAGCAACTGACCCATGGTCAGCCAGTCGAAAGCAATGAATCCCATGTGTGCATCGGGTTCACGGAACAGCTCGGAGATGCAGCGCAATGTGCCATAGCCAATCAGAAAGACACCCGATGCTGCCTTCTCCGGCCTTGGCCTCCCGATGAACCACGCCACCACGACAAACAAAACCACGCCTTCGAGAAACGCCTGATAAAGCGACGAGGCATGACGACCCACATCTTCCCCGGGATACACAAATGCCCAGGGCACTTCGGTGATACGGCCCTTGAGCTCGCCATTGATGAAGTTGCCGATGCGACCGAACCCGAGTCCAATCGGGATCAACGGCGCAACGAAATCCGTTACCGCGAACCAGGTACGCCGCGTCTGCCGCGCGAAGATCCAGGATGCGAGGATGACCCCGAGAAAGCCGCCGTGAAACGACATGCCGCCTTCCCAGATCTTGAAGAGAAACAAAGGGTCGTCGAGCAATCGATCGAGACCGTAGAACAGAACGTATCCGACCCGACCGCCGAGCACGACACCCAACGCCCCGTAGAAGATGAGATCGGACACCTGTTCACCGGACCATCCACTGCCGGGACGCCGCGCACGGCGCATGCCAAACCAATACGCAAACCCGAACGCACCCAGATAACACAGCGCATACCATCGAATGGCGACGGGTCCGAACGCAATGACGATCGGGTCGATCTGTGGGTACGCAATCATAGCCGCCCCGGGATTGGGTCCATGGTCTCTATGTTAAACTCCGCACGTCCCTCATGATGTAACCACCATGTGCCTGATCATTCTGGCGATCGAAGCCAGCTCTGACTATCCGTTGATCGTTGCCGCCAACCGCGACGAATTTCACGAGCGACCCACAGCCGGCGCCCACTTCTGGGGCGACCATTCTCAGCTGCTGGCAGGGCGAGATCTCAAAGAGGGAGGCACCTGGATGGGCATCACACGAGACGGACGCTTCGCTGCGGTAACCAACTTCCGCGAGGAGACACCCACTCGGGCACCACGCTCCAGAGGCGAGCTGACCCACCAGTTTCTCCTTGGGGACGATGAACCAGAAGCATATCTGGATGGGGTCGCCAGTCGCGGCGACCAGTACAGAGGCTTCAATCTTTTGGTCGGATCTCCCCGTCACGGCTACTTCTATTACGCCAACCGTACCCAGGAATTCAGAGCACTGAGCGAGGGCGTCTACGGTCTCAGTAACGACGTGCTCGATGCTCCGTGGCCGAAGGTCCTTCACGGCGTTCGCGTCCTCACGGAAAACGCCGAGGCACCGACAGTTGAAACGCTGATCGAGCATCTGGCATCTCGCGACCTGGGCGAAGGCCTCGATCCGCAGCTCGACATCACCCAACGCACTGCGTCCACATTCATCGAGGGCGAGGTCTACGGTACTCGCTCCAGCACCGTGATGATTCAGACGCGCGAAGGCTCGGTGGAATTTGCCGAACAGAGCTACCTCGCGGCCGGCAGGAAGGGCGAGATGCGCAACTTCCGCTTTCAGCTCGACGCCGATCTTGCGAACGCTTCATCGCTGTAGTCGAACGGAAAGGCCACTAGGCCACGGCGCCGGGTTCGGGAATCACGGCACGCCCGAGGCCGGCACCCACGAGCTCATCACGCATGAATTTCTTGATGGCGTCCGGCGTGTCCATCACGAGCACTGCTTCGAGCAGCGCCTTCGCCCGTTCGAAGGGCGTATTGCGGATGACCCACTTCACCCGCGTGAGATTCGTGGAGTTCATCGACAGCACGTCGTAGCCCATGGCCATGAGCAACACGGCGCCCATCGGGTTCCCGGCCAGCTCGCCGCAAATACTGACGTGCTTGCCCACCGTCCCAGCGGCCAGCGCGATGTCTCGCAACGCACACAGCACCGACGGATGGAGTTCCTGGTAGAGATTCGCCACCTGGGGATTGTTCCGGTCGACCGCCAACATGTACTGCGTGAGATCGTTGCTGCCCACCGCTAGAAAGTCAGTGCGCTCGGCGATCTGTTTCGCCTGGTAGACCGCAGCGGGTACCTCGATCATCACCCCCACCCGAGGTCGCTGTACATCGAGTCCCTCCTCCACGATCTCATCGAAGCAGCGATAGACCAGCGCCATGGACTCCTCCACCTCTGAGATTGTGGTGATCAGCGGCAGCATGATTCTCAGGGATCCTTCGAGACCCGCCCCCGCCTTGATCATCGCCCGCACCTGGACCACGAAGATCTCCGGGTGATCCAACGTCACCCGAATGCCTCTCCATCCGAGAAACGGGTTGTCCTCCTGCATGGGGAAATAGGACAGGATCTTGTCGCCCCCGATGTCGAGGGTGCGCATGTTCACCGGACGTGGCCAGAACGCTTCCAGGTGCCGCCGATACAGCACACGCTGCTCCTCCTCCGTCGGAAAGCGCTCCTTGCTCATGAACGGGATCTCGGTACGGAACAAACCCACGCCCTCGGCACCTCGCTCCAGCGCGTGAGGTATGTCCAGGTCGAGGCCCGTGTTCACCCAGAGGGGCATCAGATGCCCGTCCGGCGTGACACACGGAAGGTCTCGGAGCTCGTCCAGCTTGTCGGCAAATTCGTGCTCTGTCTCGATCAGGCTCTGATAGTGTTGCCGCAGCCTCGGAGACGGATTCACATGCACCTCGCCGTTGAACCCGTCGACGACGAGCTCATGGTTGTCGAGAAAGTTTGCGGGCAGATCCACGGCGCCCATGACCGCCGGCAGGCCCATCCCGCGAGCGAGGATCGCCATGTGCGAGTTGCTCGATCCCTTCATCGAGACAATGCCGGCGAGCTTCTCCGCAGGCACTTCGCTCATCACCGTCGGCGTAACGTCCTCGCCCACGAGAATGGTATTGTCCGGGAAGTAGGATTTACGTCGGCTCACGTCCTGCAGGTGTGCAAGCACGCGCTCACCCAGACCCTTCACATCGTTGGCGCGCTCACGGAGGTAGGAGTCCTCCAAGAGCTCGAAGTGGGTCAGGTGCTCGTTGATCACCCGCCGAAGTGCGCCCTGCGCCCAATGCCCGTCCCGGATCAGGCGGTTGACCTCTCCTGCAATGGCGTTGTCGTCGAGCATGTGGAGGTACGCGTCGAACAGCGCCCGCTCCTCCGGACCGAGACTATCCGAGAGCTTGGCTCCGAGATCCCGAATCTCGGTGCGGACCGCTTCGATGGCGCGCTCGAACAGTAGGAGCTCCACCATGATGTCGTTGCATTGTCGATCCGGCACCGCATCGAGTAACGCGGGAGGGCCCAACACCACCGCGGTGCCGATGGCCACCCCGGGGGCCCCGGCCACACCGTCGAATTTGGCATCGTGCCAATGCGGTCCTTCGTCCCCTGTACCCAGATCCTGGATGGCCCCGGTGGCCTCGGCGTGGGCGATCGCCCCGGCCAGCTGCGCCGAGAGCGTCACCAGAAACGCCTCCTCGTTCTCGTCGAATCGCCGCCGCGCCTGTTGCTGAACTACCAGCACGCCAAGCACTCGCCGGTGATGGATGATCGGTACCCCCAGAAACGCGTGATAGCGCTCCTCACCGATTTCGGGGAGCAGATGGAAGCTCGGATGGCTCACCGCGTCTTCCAGATTGAGGGGCTCGGAACGCTGCCCTACTTGAGCCACCAAACCTTCGTCCGGCGCGAGTGAAACCTTGCCCACAGACGCACGATTGAGACCCTCCGTGGCCATGAACACGTAACGGCCGCTTATCCGGTCCACCAGAAAGATCGACGCCACCTCGGTGCCCATGACTTCACGAATACGGCGCACGGTGACCGTCAGCGCCGTCTCCAGATCCGGCGCAGAGTTCACCTCCTGAACGATGCTTCTCAAGCTCTCTAGCACGGGGGTATCAGTGATCTGAAACGGGGAGGTTTGGGGCCAGCTCTTTGAGTGCGCGGCGGTAGACTTCTCGCTTGAACGACACCACCTGACCTACCGGATACCAATAGCTGACCCATCGCCAGAAGTCGAATTCAGGTCTCCCAGATCGGTCCACACACACCTCTTCGTCACAGCAAAGCAGCTTCAGCAGAAACCACTTCTGCTTCTGACCAACAAAGTTCGGGCTGGAATTGTTGCGCAACATGCGCCGCGGGAGCCGGTAACGCAGCCACCCGCGTGTATATGCGAGGACTTCCACATGGTCCTCGCATAGTCCCACTTCCTCGTGAAGTTCCCGGAACATGGCCTGTCGCGGCGATTCATCGGCCCCGATCCCACCCTGGGGGAACTGCCACGCATCCTGACCCACCCGCCGGGCCCACAACACCTGGCCGTCGGCGTTGGCCAGGACGATGCCTACGTTCGGTCTGTACCCGTCAGTATCAACCACCCGGTAAGGGCTCACGAGAAGCGGTAGCGCGGGATTGTTTCACATGGACGAACCATCATCAAACGCGCGCCTAACATTCACTATTCAGCCCTAAACACAAAAAAGGCATATAAATCAAAATGATATAGAGCAGTTGTTTCGTGAGGTAACGGTTGTGCGCGCACCGTGCGCGGCAGGGCGATTCGCACAACAGCCGACCGCGCCATGATCTCATCTGGACCCTCCAGTCAGTCTGGAGCCAGGGGCTGGGGTATGATGTGCGCGCCGTAGTGCCCCACAAGGCAAATGCCGGAAGAACGAAACCAACTCGGGCAAGAGTCGAGCCCCTATCTGCTCCAGCACGCCGACAATCCGGTAGCGTGGCACCCGTGGAACGACGAGGCATTGGATCGGGCACGCGCGGAAGACAAGCCCATTTTTCTCTCCATTGGATACTCCGCGTGTCACTGGTGCCATGTGATGGCCCACGAGTCCTTCGAGGACGAGGAGACCGCCGCGTTGATGAATCAATACTTCGTCAACATCAAGGTGGATCGGGAGGAGCGGCCCGACCTCGACAAGATCTATCAGCTCGCACACCAGGTGCTCACCAGGCGCCCTGGGGGCTGGCCGCTGACCATGTTTCTCGACCCGGTGACTCACCTGCCGTTCTTCGGGGGCACCTACTTCCCGAAGCACGCGCGTTACCAGCTGCCGGGGTTCCTGGATCTCCTGCGCAGGATCGCCAACGTATTCGAGACCCAGCGAGAGTCGCTGCGCGAGCAGGGCGACAAGCTCACCCAGGTGTTCGAGGAACTCACCGTCACCGGGGAGGCGAAGGCCCTCCCGGAACAGAAGACGCTGATCGCCGCACGAGATAGCCTCGCGCAGCAATACGACCCGCGCCATGGAGGCTTTGGCGATGCGCCCAAGTTTCCAATGCCGACGGCCATCGAAAGGATTCTGCGCCACTGGGCCTATGGCGAGCGTCGCGGAGAGCGCGATCGCAAAGGCCTCGACATGGCGATGACCACCCTCACTCAGATCGCCCGCGGAGGAATCTACGATCACCTGGGCGGCGGCTTCTGCCGCTATTCCACCGACCGCAAATGGATGATCCCGCACTTCGAGAAGATGCTCTACGACAACGGCCCGCTGCTCGCGTTGTACGCCGACGCCCTTGGAGTGACTCGAGACGAGCTCTTCACGAGCGCAGTGCGGGAGACGGCGCAATGGGTGATGCGCGAAATGCAATCACCTGAGGGCGGGTATTACGCCGCACTCGACGCCGACTCCGAAGGCGAGGAGGGCAAGTTCTACCTCTGGCGTCGCAACGAGGTGAAAAAGCTCCTGACCGAAGACGAGTATCTCGTGGTGGAGACGCTCTACGGACTCGACAAGCCCGCCAATTTCGAGGCCCATTGGAATCTTCACCGTTACGATTCCTGGCGCTCGGTGGTGTCGAGGCTCTCCCTCGAGCGCGAGGACGCGGACAGACTCCTCGCGTCAGCGCGCAAGAAGCTATTCAGCGCCCGCGAGCAACGCGTCCGTCCGGGACGGGACGACAAGGTGCTCTGCGCATGGAACGGTCTGATGATTCTCGGCATGGCGCGTGCGTCCAATCGATTGCGCGAGCCGCGTTGGCTCGAATCCGCACAGCGGGCGACGGACTTCATTCGCGAGAATCTATGGGACGGCGAGCAACTGACCTCCAGCTGGACCGACGGCAAGCCAGGACATCAGGCGTATCTCGACGATTACGCAAATCTCCTGGCTGCCCTGCTGGCGCTGCTCGAGGCTCGCTGGCGTGACGTCGACATTCGCTTCGCGATTGCAATCGCCGACGCCGTCATCGAGAAGTTTCGCGACCCATCAAACGGCGGTTTCTACTTCACCGCCCACGATCAAGAGCAGCTGATCTATCGCCCGAAGCCGGCCATGGACGAGGCCATGCCCGCGGGCAATGGAATGATCGCCCGCTCTCTTAACCGTCTGGGACATCTGATGGCGAACGCACGTTATCTAGAGATAGCGAGCGAGACGTTGCGCTGGGCTGCCGAGTCGATCAGCCGTGTGCCGGCGGCGCATTGCACGTTGCTGGACGCGCTGGAAGACGAGCTGTATCCGCCCCAGATCGCGGTGATCAGGGGACAAGACGCACGCATCGCCGAATGGTTGTCGGTGTGTCAGCAGGGCTATAAGCCCTGGCGCATTTGCGTCGCCATTCCGACGGACCGCGATGGCGCTCAACGCCCGCCGCTGCTACCGCCGTACCTCCCAACGGTACAAGTCGCGGGAGACATCTCCGATCCCGTCGCCTATGTCTGCAGCGGACTCGAGTGCTCGCTGCCCATCAAGGATCTCGATACGTTGAAGGCGACACTCAAGTAGCACCGCTTCGTGCGAGGCCAGGCAGATGGAGAGCATCGCACGGAGCGGATGCCCTCTCATCGCTATGTGAACAGAGCAGATCATCGTTGAGGGCATCGCACGAAGCGGGTGCTGGAGTCTCCCCTCGCTACCGTCTGGCAGACGTCCTGTCTGCCGGACTGGCGTTCGGCGCCGCTTTGTACATCCCGCTCTTTACATATAAAGAGCGCGACGCCTCAACGCCCGCGAGAGAAGACTCCAGCACCCACTTCTGGGCACCTGCTTGTTACAACGAAACGGTAGGAGACGATGCTGCGTGCAGAAGTTTCTACGTTCGTCAGTTCCACGTAGTGACCGGGGGTGTGGATACGCGAGGTTTCTCGGGCGGGCGTTTGAGGCGGCGGGCTCTTCATAAGGAAAGAGGGGATGTAGAGAGTGGCGCCGATACGCAGCGAGGAGGACAGGGACGTCGGCCCCAGCGCAAAGCGCTGTGGCTGTGCGGTAGCACGAGGAACCTCGCGCATTCACTCCGTGCGAGGCCCACACGCTTCAGTTCGACTAGAGCAGGGGAATAACTGCTGATGTTTCTAGGGCGTCCGTGCGAGGGCTACGCCTTTCGGGTCCAGCGCAGGTCCAGCTGTCGGGCCGCCCTGACCTCATCCAGCCGCTTCACCGGCAACGTATGCGGTGCACTCTTCACCACCTCCGGCGTCGACTCGACTTCGTGCTGGATGCTGATCAATGCGGTGACCATTGCATCGAGCTCGTCCTTGGTTTCTGTTTCCGTCGGCTCGATGAGAAAACACTCGGGGATCAGCAGCGGGAAATAGGTGGTTGGCGCGTGAATGCCGTGATCCAGCAGACGCTTCGCAATGTCCATGGCCGTAACGCCGAAGCGCTTCGTGTCATCGGCGAAGCTGATGATGAACTCGTGGGTAGGTCGGCGCTCCGGGTACGCCAGCTGAAATCCCGCGTCGTGTAGTCGCTTCGCCAGATAGTTGGCGTTCAACGTCGCATAGTCCCCCACCCTGCGCATGCCTTCGTTGCCCAACATTCGCGCATAAACGAAGGCGCGCAGAAGTATTCCGGCATTGCCCATGAAGGTAGAAAGACGGCCGATGGTCTTCGGTCGATCCGGCTCGTCGAGCCATCGGTAGACACATTGCGTGTCCTCAACACCCTCCGGGGTGTCCTCGGCATGCTCTTGGGTGTCCTCCCCGACACGCTCGACCATCGGCACCGGCAGATAGGGCAGAAGCCGCTGACCGACACCCACGGGTCCCGCCCCGGGCCCTCCGCCACCGTGAGGCGTGGCAAAGGTCTTGTGAAGATTGAGATGAAGGACGTCGAAGCCCATGTCGCCGGGTTTTACTCGGCCGAGGATCGCATTGAGGTTTGCACCGTCGTAATACAGAAGCCCCCCCGCCTCGTGCACCAGCGCCGAGATCTCCCCGATACGTCGTTCGAAGACCCCGCAGGTAGAGGGGTTGGTCAACATCAGCCCGGCTGTGTGCGGACCCACCGCCGCGCTCAATGACGCCATGTCCACGTCGCCATCCGCCAACAATTCGACCTCGCGCACCTTGTAGCCGCACATGACGGCAGAGGCCGGATTGGTGCCGTGGGCCGCGGTCGGCACCAGGATCTCGTCGCGTTCGGTGTCGCCACGGTCCGTGTGATAGGCCCGTATCATCGCGATCCCGGCAAACTCGCCCTGCGCACCCGCCATCGGTGTCAGTGACACCCCGTGCATTCCGGTGACTTCCTTCAGGATCTCCTGCAGCTCGAACAGGCATGACAGCAACCCCTGACTGAACTCGAGTGGAGCCAACGGATGGCGCCCGGTGAATCCCGCGTGACTCGCGGCCGCATGCGCACCACGGGGGTTGTACTTCATCGTGCAGGAGCCAAGCGGATAGAACTGGGTGTCGATAGAGAAGTTCTTCTGCGAAACATTGGTGAAATGCCGCACCACCTGTAGCTCCGAGACTTCAGGAAGCATGGCGGGCTCTTTACGTCTGAAATTGTCCGGAATGTCGTCCGCCGACTTGGGAGCAGGCATCTGCGCGCGTGCAATCCGGCCGGGTTTGCTCAGGTCGAAGATCGTCACGTTCGTCTTTCCGCGAGAACGCGACGCATCGCGTCCGCAAAGTGGTCGATCTCCCCGTCGGTGCGCTTCTCCGTGGCGCACACGAGAAGCGAGTGGGTCAGAGAGTCGAAATATCCTCCGAGGTCGAGCCCTCCAATGATTCCGTGCACCGCGAGATCGGCCATGACGCTCGACGCGGTGCACGGCAGGTCGATCACCACCTCGTGAAAATACGGGCCGGCGAAGCGCTGGGTCACCCCTTCGATCGCCGTCAACGCTTCGACGAGCTTGACGGTCTGAGCATGGCAGTGCGAAGCAACGCGACTCAGCCCGACATACCCGAGCAGAGACATGTGAACGGTTGCCGCAGTCACGAGCAAACCCTGATTGGTGCAGATGTTCGACGTGGCCTTCGCCCTGCGAATGTGTTGCTCCCTTGCCTGCAACGTGAGCACGAAGCCTTCGTTGCCTTCGACATCCACCGTGCGTCCGATCAGACGCCCGGGAAGCTGACGCACGATCTCCTGGCGGCAACAGAGAAAACCGAACGACGGACCCCCAGACGCCATCGGAATGCCGAGAGGCTGTCCATCGCCGCACACGACGTCCGCGCCGGCCTCGCCCCACTGTCCCGGCGGCTTCAGCAACCCCAGCGAAAGCGGATTGACCACCGCGATCACGAACATCCCACGTTCATGCGCGCCGTCAGTGAGCTCGTCCACCGCCTCCAACGAGCCGAAGAAGGACGGCTGTTGTATCACCAGCGCCGCAACTTCGCCGTCGCGGTACCGATCCAATGCGGAAGCCGGGACGGTACCCGTCGCATCAAATGGCAATTCCGCCAGCTCGATCTGCTGGTTGCGCACGATCGCATCCGCCGCGCGCCGGTAGAGAGGATGCAAGCTCCCCGCGCACAGCACCTTGCGCGACCCCGTCTTGCGATTCGCTCTGATCGCCATCAGCACCGCTTCGGCAAGACCGGAGCCGCCGTCATAAACCGATGCATTCGAGACGTCCATGGCGGTGAGCTCCGCCATCATCGTCTGATATTCGTAGATGACCTGTAACGTGCCTTGGCTGGCCTCTGCCTGATACGGGGTGTAGGCGGTCATGAATTCGCCGCGCCCGACGAGGTCCCAGACGGCGGCGGGAATGTGATGGTCGTAACAGCCCGCTCCCAGGAAGCACACGGCACCTTCATCACGCGACGCGCGCTCACGCATGAGCCGCATCACTTCCATCTCCGTGAGCCCGGCGGGTATGGCACCGAGCTCGGTATTGATCAGCTCCTGGGGGATCTCTTCGAAGAGCGCATCGATGGAGTCGACGCCGAGCATCGCCAGCATGGCACGCGTTTCATCAGCGGTGTGGGGAATGAAGGGCACGTCGTGGGGCTATTGTTCTTGGTGAGCGCAGACTTCCCGATACGCTTGCGAATCGAGCAATTGGTCCATCCCGGACGCATCGATGGGATCGATCTTGAACATCCAGCCTTCACCATAGGGATCGGAGTTGACCGCATCGGGCCCTTCCTCCAATGCGTCGTTCACGGCTACCACCGAGCCGGCCAAGGGCGAATAGATGTCCGAAGCCGCCTTGACCGATTCGACGACGGCGGCTTCTTCGCGTGCGTGCACCTCCGACCCGAGCTCCGGCAGCTCGACGTAAACCACATCCCCGAGCGCCTCCTGGGCAAAGTCACTGATCCCCACCGTCACGATGCCGTCCTCTTCGAGACGTGCCCACTCGTGGCTTTCGAGATAGCGAAGCTCCTCGGGAGTTTCACTCAATTCTTGGCTCCTGTGCCCGACGCGATTATTCGAATACTTTTTTGCCGTTGCGAACGAACGGCGGTTTCACCAGCCTGGCGCGTACGCTTCTACCTCTGATTTCCACTTGGCACTCGCCACGTCTGAGCCCCCCGACCCGCGCAAAACCGATGCCGCGCTTCAAGGTCGGCGAAAAGATACCACTTGTCACGGCACCCGCCACCTCTTCGTCACGCATCACTTGCTGGTCGCGGCGCACGACGCCGCGCTCCTCCAGAACGATGCCGGTAAGTCGCACCCGCGAGCGTTGCCGCCCCTCGTTCTCCAGGGCTGAACGTCCGATGAATTCCCGCTCCGATGGCTCCCATGCAACCGTCCAGCCCAGCGCCGATTGCAGTGGCGATGTCGATTCATCCATGTCCTGGCCATAAAGATTCAATCCGGCTTCAAGACGCAGCGTGTCTCGCGCGCCGAGTCCCACAGGTCGTATCCCTCGGGCGAGCAACGCACGCCACAACGATACGGCTTGCTCAGCAGGCAACATGAGCTCTATGCCGTCCTCTCCGGTGTACCCGGTTCGCGCGACGAGCCACTCGTCCGCTTCCACGAATTGAAATGGCTCGAGGTTCGACACCTTGCCCGCGATGACTGCGGGCAGCTCCGCAACTGCCTTCTCCAACGCGCGGGGTCCCTGTACCGCCAACATCGCGAGCTCCGCGCGTTCTTCGACTTTCGCGTCGCCCGCCGCGGCAACGGCCGCCGCGTTCATCGACATCCACTCGAGATCGCGGTCCCGAGTTGCACAGTTGACGACTAGACGAAAACCCGAGTCGCGCTTGTAGACCACGAGGTCGTCGATGATGCCGCCCTTCTCGTTCAGCATTGGACTGTAAAGCGCCACGCCCGGCGCCTTCAGCCGCCCGACGTCGTTCGCCAGCAATTGCCTGAGAAATTCCTCTGCACGGGGACCGGTCACGTCCACGATCGTCATGTGAGAAACGTCGAACACCCCCGCGTTCTCCCGCACGACAAGGTGCTCATCAAGCTGGGAGCCGTAATGGAGCGGCATCTCCCACCCGTGAAACTCCACGAGTCTGGCGCCGGCTTTGGCATGCTCATCGAAGAGCGGCGTCTTGCGCGACATGATGGTATCGGGTGAACGTATCGCAGCATTCTAACCGCTGCTCTCTCAGCACGCGCGAAGCGCGCCCGCCACAGGCGCTCTCAGCGGTTCGCGCTCGTGCCCATGGCTTCGTGTGCAAGCATGCGCTTCAACCACGGCGTTGCGCCCACGCCTGTCATCCCCGCACCGCGCACCCATCTGACCCATGGCGCCTCACTTTCGAACAGCTCTTTGAAGCCCGTCATCAACGCCAACATCGAACGATTGCGAAGCCACCGCCGTCGCTCGTAGCGTCTGATCATGGAGCCGATTTCAGCCTCGCTGAGCGAAGCTGTGACACGCACGACGCGTCCTATCTCGTGGACGAGGGTATCCACATCTCTCAACCCCAGATTCACTCCCTGTCCGGCCAGGGGATGAATGACGTGCGCGGCATCGCCTATCAACACCACGCCCGGCGCAGGGCCATAGCGCCCCGCGTGAAACTGACGCAGAGGGAAGCTCACACGGTGATCACATCTGAGTATGGAACCCAGGGCCGCGCGGGTTGCGTCGGTCAATCGGGCGCAAAACGCATCACGGCTCTGCTCGGCGAGCTCCTGGGCAAGCGCGGGTCGGCACGACCACACCACAGCGCAATGATGATTTCCCCCCCGCGACGGCATGGGCAGGAGCGCCACCGGCCCCTCGGGATGGAACCATTGGCGCGCCGCGCCACCATGATGAAGTTCGGTTGCAACATGTGTGACCACGGCGACGTGACCGGTATCGATCACCGCTGCCCTGCCTCCGGCAAACGTCCGCACGGGCGAGGCGACGCCATCGGCGGCCACCACGATCGCTGCGAGGAGATGTTTCCCGCTCTCCAGCTCGAGATCCCACCGCCCGCCGGACGGCGCGAGAGCCGTTACGCGATCGGGGCTGTAGAAGACAACGTTCGACCGCTCCTCCAAGCGTTGCCAGAGGGCCTTCGCGAGAATCGAGTTCTCCACGATATAACCGAGCGCGTCGCTCCCAACCTCCTTGGCATCGAAGCGTATGTGTCCTCGCCCTGCGGCATCCACCACCTCCATCGCGTCATAGCAGGTGTTCTCGCGCTCCGGGAATGCGCCGAGCTCTCCGACGAATTTTCGACCCCAAGGCGAGAGCGCCACCACCCGCAGGTCGAAACCCAGCGCTCCCACTTCATGCTCGGGGGGCTTCGGCTCCACCACCGCGATCTCGAGAGG
>JAPULC010000509.1 GCA_027295305.1 Gammaproteobacteria bacterium | reverse complement strand
TATATGAGGATGACGTTTGCAAGCCCGGTGCTGATTGCCGCCGCGGCGTGTGCAACGAGCGCGGCACCGACGTTACCGGCCTGACTGATCTCCCCAAACCATGCGATGTCTTTTGCCCCGAGGTTGGATGCGACGGTCGCTTCGGCGCTCGTATCCACGGACCACTTCATGATGCCGTCGACCTCGGCCGGCTCGACACCCGCGTCGGCGAGCGCAGCGAGACTCGCTTCGAGGGCAAGGCGAAGCTCGCTGCGTCCCGAGTCGCGGGAATAGTCCGTCTCGCCGACGCCTGCTATGGCAACCGCATTGCTGAAGCCCATGGTTTTCGATTACTCCTGCCAGTCAGCTGATTCGAGCAATTCGCACACGCGTTGCAGAAATCTTGCTGCAGGCGCACCGTCCAGCACGCGATGATCCCACGTGAGGGACAGGCGCATCATCTTGCGCCGCACAGGTGTGTCTCCCTCCCATCCCACGCCGTCGTAGATTCGATTGACGCCGAGTATGCCGGCCTGAGGCAGGTTCAGAATCGGTGTGAAGGAGTCCACACCCAACATGCCCAGCGCCGTCACGGTGAACGTGCCCCCGCTCACGTCATCGAGGGTCAGAGTGCCGTCGCGTGCCGCCGTGGAAAGGCGCGAAGATTCGTGCGTCAATGCGCGAAGATTCAGCGCATCGGCGTCACGGATGACGGGAACGACCAGACCTTCGTCGAGGGCCACCGCCATGCCGACATGGATCGCGTCGTGGAGAAAGATCTGGGTTTTACGAAACTCGCTGTTGATGAGGGGATGATCGCGCAGTGCGCGTGCGACCGATGCGATGACGAGATCGGTGTAGGTGGGCCTCAGCCCCTCGGCTTCCCACTGATCGACCAGAGTGTCGCGCAGCGCCACAGCCGCATCCATGCACGCTTCCATTTCCATGGTGAGTTGCGCCGCGGATTGAAGGCTCTCGTGCATGCGTTGCGCAATCGTTCTGCGCATGCCGCGAACTTCTATCAGCTTTCCACGCTCATCGGCGGTAGATGAGCGTGGGGCGCTCTCCACGTCCTCGGTGGTGATGCGGCCTCTCGGTCCGGTTCCCTGAATGGAGGAAAGATCGACGTTCAGCTCGCGCGCGCGTCGCCGAGCGGCAGGGGACGCCGCCACGCGCGTCTCATCGCTTCGCCGTGCACGGGGTTCGCGCTTCGCTGACGCGGGCACCTCCGTGATCGTTACTTCCTCGCCCGCGCGCTTCTCGGGCACCGGCAATGTGTCCGGTATTGTCTCATCCGAGGCGTAGATGTAGCCGATGACATCACCGGGCTCGCACACTGTGCCTTCGGCGATGATGTGTTTGACCGTGCCTGCGGCATCGGCATCGACATCCATGTTGACCTTCTCGGTCTCGAGGCGATAAAGCATCTCGCCTTCGCCGATGGTGGCACCGTCGGCCGCGTACCATTCCTCGATGCTGCCCTCGGTCATGGTCATTCCGACTTTGACGAGATAGATCTCGGAAGGCACGGTTACTCCAGCTCCTCGGCGTCAAACAGCCTGCACTGCGCAGCAAGGTTCAGAGCCTTTTCCACGTCGATCACCCACGGGCCATCGCGAAGCACGCGCAGCGTTGCGATTTGGCCCGGCTTCAACCCGCGCTCGCGCTCGCCGTCCAACGCGAGCACACCCGGGCCCGCAAACTGAACGTTCTCCCCGAGCTCGACGGTACGATAGTCAGTCACGTTCACGCTTTGATAGAGACCCGGCGCAATCGGAGCGTTGAGCTTCCTTGCGCCTGGCCCAAAGTCGATGCACAGCGCTTCGTCCCTGCTGTCGCATATCGGTTTCAACAGTCCCGCGACCGCAGAGACTCCCACGGCGGAAGGCTCGGCGCGGGTGACGAGTGCATGTTGCCAATGGTGGGAGTCGAGCAACGCCCTCGCGCCGACGAACCGCTCGGATGTGACCACCGCGTCGATCAGCGCCACGTCGTCCGCCTCGCCCTCGATCTCCACATGGATGAGCTTCGCTTGTCGCGCTACGGCATCGAGGGCAATGGCGCCACGTGATACGAGTCCGGCAGCGGCGCCCGCGACTGTCGCCTCGATCAAGGTCGGAAATACATTATTGGTGCCGGTGGATATTGCGATCATCGGCGCATCGCGCCAGCCTCGTACGAACGCGCGGTTGGTGCCGTCACCGCCAAGGGTGATCACGACCGCACAGTTGGCACGCTTTAGCGCGGCCGCCCCGTCGATCGTGTCCAGTGCGCTTGCGCTCCTGGCCGATGCCACGGATTCGGCGACGACTTCAGAGCTGACCTCTTCGAGGGCACTGCGAGTGATCCCATGGGTGTCTGCCACGTATCGAAATTCGCGGGCGCCTGCCGCGATGGCGCCTGTGATGGCCCTTCGAACGATGGCTTTCTTTTCCTGATTGTCGAACACCGAGGCGCGTGCAACCAGACGGCGGATGTCTTTGCCGGAGGCGGGATTGACGATGATCCCAACGGGTCCATTGAGGCGGGTCATCTAGTGGCCACTAGACTCCGAGCAGCTCGCGTGCCTCGGCGACGATCTTGGCTGCGTTCGGCATGTATTCCTTCTCCAGCGCAGGGCTGAACGGTACGGGGCAGAAGGGCGCCCCCACACGCGCCACGGGCGCGTCGAGGTAGTCGAACGCGAGCTCCTGGATCTGCGCCGCAATCTCGCCGCCGAAACCGCCGAAGCGCACGGCTTCGTGCACCACCATGGCCCGGTGGGTTTTCTTCACGGATTCAATCACCGTCTCGGTGTCGAATGGCTGCAGCGTGCGGGGATCGACGATCTCGCAGTCGACGTCCAGTTTGGCGAGCTCGTCTGCCGCTTCGATGGCTTCGTGCACCATGCGCCCGTACGCGACGATGGTGAAGTTCTCTCCCGGGCGAACGATGTTCGCTTGGCCGAGAGGTATCTCGTATACCTCCTCGGGCACGGGGCCGGAAATTCGTAGCGAAAGCTTGTTGAATATGCAGATGACAGGATTGTCGTCGCGACACGCCGCGATCAAGAGTCCCTTGGCATCGTAAGGTGTGGAGGGCATGACGACCTTGAGGCCCGGAAGATGGCAGAGCCAGGCCTCGAGACTCTGGGAGTGCTGCGCCGCCATGCTGATGCCGGCGCCCCCCATGGTGATGACGGTGACGGGAAGCGTCGCGTTGCCGCCGAACATGAACCGCATTTTGGCGAGCTGATTGGCGACCTCGTCCATGCATTCGGCGAGAAAGTCCATGAACATGATGTCGATGATGGGGCGCAGCCCGGTGGCCGCCGCGCCGACCCCCAGACCCATGATGCCTTCCTCGGAAATCGGTGTATCGACGACGCGATCGGCGCCGAACTCTTCGAGTAGCCCGCGATAGATGCCGAACACGCTGCCCACCACCGCCACGTCCTCGCCCGCAATGAACGCGTTTTCCTGCTCGAGCATCACGCTGCGCACGCCCTCGGTGATCGCTGCAATGTAGGGAATCTCGCGGGCGTCTCCGGTTTTTTCCTGTGAAGCCATGAATCCGTCTCCTCAGCTTGCCGGCACGAAGTAGACGTCGTCGAGCAGCGTATCCACCTCGGGGCTCGGGCTTGTCTCGGCGAACTCGACGGCCGCTTCGATTTCTTCGCCGATGCGCACACGAAGTCCCTCGGCATCGTCCTGTGTGAGGATGCCCTGCTCGAAGAGCTGTTCCTCGAGCTGCATGATGGGGTCGCGCTTCTTCCATGTCTCGAGCTCTTCGGCAGTGCGATAGGAAAGACCCATGCCGCGCACACCTGAGTGGTCGTAGAAGCGGTAGGTCTTACACTCGAGGAGTGTCGGGCCTTCGCCATTGCGCGCACGTGCAATGGCCTCGCCAGCGGCCTCGTACACGGCGATGACATCCATCCCGTCGACGACGACTCCGGGCATCCCGTAGCCGGCGGCTCGATCGGCGATGTCCGTGATGGCCTGATGCTTGTCCTGAGGCGTGTATTCGCCATAGCCGTTGTTCTCGCAGACGAAGACGATGGGTAGCTTCAGCACCGCAGCGAGATTGGCCGCCTCGTGAAACGCGCCTTCGTTGCTTGCGCCGTCACCGAAAAATGCAATGGCCACATTGTTGGTCTTGCGATATTTGTTCGAGAACGCCGCGCCCACTGCGATGGGCGGTCCGGCGCCTACGATGCCGTTGGCGCCGAGCATGCCTAGATCCAAGTTCGAAATGTGCATGCTGCCGCCCTTGCCCTTGCAGTAGCCGGTAACGCGGCCGAACAGCTCGGCGTACATCTTGTCGAACGCGCCGCCTTTGGCCACGAGATGTCCGTGCCCGCGGTGAGTGCTCGTAATCTGGTCCTGGTCGGAGAGATGCACCATCACGCCGCCGGCGACGGCCTCTTCGCCGGCATAGAGGTGCAGCGCCCCGGGAATCTTGCCGTCCTCGGCGAGCTTGCCCGCGCGTTCCTCGAAGAGCCGAATGCGAAGCATCCGATTGTGAATGTCGAGCAGTGTCTCGTTGGATGGCTGAGTCACCGGTGAGCCCCTCCCATTCAGGACCCCCGATTAGAATCGAAGGTAGGTCCTCAGGCAAGCAGGGGCGCTTCTACCTCGAGGAATCCGTCGACCACTCAGCTGTCGAAATTCTCCGATTCCGACTCGCACAGATCTTCTTCCACCGGGCATTGGCAGGCCTGAGGGTTGAGCGTCGGCGTCCCTCCACCTGGACGCGCATCGTGCCGATTGGAAGTGGCCGTGAGATTCCAATACCCATTCCAGCACGTCCGGTAGATCTTCAGATAGCTCTCATCGGTGATGGATGAGCGAATGTGGCGCTGGATGCTGCGTTGACGCTCGCTCATTCGCACCTGCTTGGCCCGGATGAAGAGCGACTCCCCTTCCTCTTCGCTGCCCTGGTCGATCAGCTTCTCGCCTTGAAGCATGAGCGCGTAGAACCGGGCGACGCTGGAGCAGTCCTCGGCCCTTTCCTCGGTCTCAGCCGCCGTGGCCGCAGCACCTGTGAGGTACAGCGACAACCCGACAACAATCGCGGCGAATGCACGATTCATGGTCATGTCCCCCCTTCTGGCTACCCAAGGCTACCTCGTCTGAGTGGAGGACAACAAGCGGGGGTGTGGCCGGGCGCACCGGCCGAGCAGGCGCGGTGTCCGCCTCGTGAGGCGTGCGGACTCTAGGAAGCCCGCACGCCTCTCCATGTGCTGAGGCCGAGAGCGACCCGTGGTGTTCTATTTCAGCTTGATCTTCTTCAGGTTCTTCGGCATCGGGTGAATCTGTATGTCGAAGGATCTTGCGTAGCGAACGTAGAACATGCAGGGCGTGTCCTTGCAGATCAGCCCGTGGGGCGAGCTGCCGGGCAGACTGATGAACGTGGTGCCGCTCAGATCGACGGCCCTGCCGTCGTCAGCAATGTAGGTGAACTCGCCTGTCATCCAGATGTAGACCTCGGCGCTCGTGTGGCTGTGATTGGGCAGCGTGAAGTTGGCAGGCAGGCGCATGATCGCCTCGACCGGACCGCCGTCGAAACTTCCACGCAGGGCTGCGACCTCTGCCCCCGGCGGAATGCCCTCGACCTCCAAGGGTCCCCATTCCACCTTCTCGAGGTCGATGATCACCTGATCGAACCCAAATGAGAGGGGGTCCGTGTTCGATCCGCGCCCCAGTTCCTGGGCCACCACGCTGTTGGCGGCGGTGAGTGCGAGTGCAGCGGCGATGAGCAGTTTCATGCAATGTCTCCTGTCTATCGGCTCTCACTGTCGTGGAAGTCAGTGCAGTGATCGTGCCAGCGTTAGCCGCGCGTGGGACGGAGATCCGAAGCAAGCAGGTTGTGGATTGATCACGAAATTTCGCGAATACTTACGAAATCTCGGGACGTGGCGTGTTGGGGGGAGGGCGTATGGGAACCGTCGTGGACACCTTCATACAGGGTACCAGCCAGGCACTCGCCCAGGTGTGGGATCAGGTACAGGCGGTTGCACCCACCGAAGCCACCGTCCTCGTGCTGGGCGAAACCGGCGTCGGCAAGGAGCTGGTGGCTAGACGCATTCACCAATTGAGCGCGCGACACGCCGGGCCGCTCGTCACCGTCAATTGCGCTTCGATTCCTCGCGATCTCTTCGAAAGCGAGTTCTTCGGGCACGTGCGCGGCGCCTTTACAGGTGCGACGCGGGACCGCGTTGGCCGCGTGGAAACCGCCCATGGCGGCACACTGTTTCTGGACGAGGTTGGCGAGATTCCACTGGAGTTGCAGGGGAAGCTCCTGAAAGTGCTGCAGGATCTCACCTTCGAACGTGTGGGGGACGATCGCACGCGCCAGGCCGACGTGCGTTTCATTGCGGCCACCAACCGCAATATCGAGCAGGATGTGTCGACGGGGTACTTCCGGCGCGATCTTTATTATCGCTTGTCGGTGTTTCCCATCGAGGTGCCGCCATTGCGCGCGCGTCCCGAGGACATCGAGCTTTTCGCGGAGCATTTCTTGAAGCTTGCATCGGCGGCCAGTCGACGCAAGTGTCCGCGTCTGACAGAAGCGGACCGGGACCATCTTCGTGCCTATGACTGGCCGGGGAACGTACGCGAGCTCGAAAACGTCATTGAGCGCGCGCTGATTCTTTCGAGGGATCCTGGCGATCCGACTCGCGACGGAACGCTCGAGCTGCAGCTCGCGCTTCCGAAGTCGGCGCTCTACTTCGCCGCCCGCACGTTGCCGCCGGACCAGCAAGCCGCGGCGCGCGGTTTTTTCACGGAGGCCGAATTCGCGCAGCTCGAGCGCCAGAACCTGATCGGCGCGCTGGAGGCAACGCGTTGGAGGGTCTCGGGCCCGGATGGTGCAGCGGCGCTCTTAGGACTGAAACCATCGACGCTATCGTCGCGCCTGAAGGCGATGGATATCCATACTCCTGATCCGGAGTCGCTCTACGTTCGGCTTGGCGCGCACCGGGGCATTTCGACCCTCGCCCGCGATCTCTTCGGGCGCGTGTTGT
>JAPULC010000508.1 GCA_027295305.1 Gammaproteobacteria bacterium | reverse complement strand
GAGTTGAAGATCCTGGGGAGCCTCGGGGAGCGCGACGAGCCGTGTCTATTCATTCAGCAGAGAGATGATCGCGCCGGAAGTGCGGAGGCGCTTCAGGAGCACGTCACCGAGGGACGCAACGTCAAGCTCGTGGTGATTCCTGGCGAGGATCACCGCTATGACGACATCGACGTGCTGAAGGAGCTCATCGAGACGTGGTATCTCGCCTTAAGGTGAATCCGATAAATGATCTTCAACATATTGATTTATATGCGATATAGAGTAAATCATTCGCCATAGTATTCTCGATACCATTCGACGAAATTTCTGATGCCCACCTCGATGGGGGTGGTGGGCTTGTAGCCGACGTCGGCGACCAATGCATCCACGTCCGCATAGGTATCGGGGACATCGCCGGGCTGAAGCGGCAGCATGTTCATCTGGGCTTTCTTGCCGAGCTCCTTCTCCAATAGCTCGATGTATCTCATGAGCTCCACCGGATTGTTGCCGCCGATGTTGTAGAGACGATAGGGCGCGGTGCTGGTGGCAGGGTCCGGATGCTCGCCCGACCAATCGTGGTTCGGCTCGGCCACGCGGTCGACGGTGCGAACGATGCCCTCGACGATGTCGTCGACGTACGTGAAATCCCGGCGATGATGACCGTAGTTGAATACGTCGATGGGCTCACCCGCGAGTATCTTAGCCGTGAACATGAAGAGCGACATGTCCGGGCGACCCCACGGACCGTACACCGTGAAGAACCGAAGTCCGGTGGTGGGAAGACCATAGAGATGGCTGTACGTATGCGCGAGGAGCTCGTTCGATTTCTTCGTGGCCGCGTACAGGCTCAGTGGATGGTCGACGTTGTCGTGGACCGAGAAAGGCAAGCGCTCGTTCGCGCCGTAGACCGAGCTGCTGGACGCGTAGACCAGGTGCTCGACATTGTTGTGACGGCACGCTTCGAGAACGTTCGTGAACCCCACGAGATTGGCGGTGATGTACGCGTGGGGGTTCTCGAGGGAATAGCGAACCCCTGCCTGCGCCGCGAGATGCACCACGCGGGCAGGCGCATGATCCTTGAACGCCTGATTCAAGGCATTCAAGTCCGCCACATCCCCTCGAAGGTCTTGAAAGGTGTTGTGATGTTCGATGCGTGCGAGCCGCGCCTCCTTCAGGCTCACGTCGTAGTAGTCGTTGAGATTGTCGAAGCCGATGACTTCGTCACCCCGCGCGAGGAGTCGTTCGCTGAGCGCGGCACCGATGAACCCGGCGGCCCCAGTGACGAGAAATCTCATTTCACATGCCTCAGAGCCACATGCCTCCCATCACAGCCTCACAGACGGGCGTCCACCTCATCCTTCGGCAGAACGTACTTCACGTCGAAGAGCACGCAGTTCGGTTTTCCCAGCGCGCGTAGCTTGCCGGCATCCAGTGCCCTGAATTCGTCGTGTGCCACGGCAATGACCATCGCATCGTAGGTCCCGGCTGCGATGTGATCCACGAGCTCGATACCGTATTCGGACTTGGCGTGCGCGGGATCGACCCACGGATCGTAGACGTCCACAAGTGCGTGATAGCTCTGTAGCTCACTGATCACATCGACGACGCGGGTATTGCGGATGTCGGGACAGTTTTCCTTGAACGCGAGTCCCATGACGAGGATGCGCGAATCGGCCACGTGCATTTTGCGTCGCGTCATGAGCTTCAGGACGCGCTCGGCGACATAGCTCCCCATGCGGTCGTTGATCCTGCGTCCCGCGAGGATGATCTCCGGGTGATAACCGATGGACTGCGCCTTGTGCGTGAGATAGTACGGATCGACGCCAATGCAATGCCCACCTACGAGACCCGGCTTGAAGTCGAGAAAGTTCCATTTGGTTCTGGCCGCCGCCAGTACCTCCGAGGTGTCGAGACCGAGGCGCTCGAAGATCATGGTGAGCTCGTTGATCAGCGCGATGTTGAGATCACGTTGCGTATTCTCGATCACCTTGGCGGCTTCGGCGACGCGCATGCTGCTCGCGAGATGCGTCCCGGCGCCGATGACCGAGCCATACAGTGAGTCCACGTAGCGCGCAGCTTCGGGGGAGGATCCCGATGTCACCTTCACGATGTTGGCGAGACGATGCTTTCTGTCCCCCGGGTTGATCCGCTCGGGACTGTATCCCGCGTAGAAATCCACATTCAATTTCAGATTCGATACGCCCTCGACGGTCGGAATGCACACCTCCTCGGTGGCGCCGGGATAGACCGTGGATTCATAAATCACCACATCCCCGCTCGACAGCGCGCGCCCCACGCTCTCGCTTGCGTGGATCAGATTGGAAAGTTCTGGCCGCTTGTGGTCGTCGATGGGGGTGGGAACCGTGACGATGTAGGTGTTGCAGGTCTTGAGATCCGATGGATCCGAAGTGAAGCGAAGCGCCTGGGTGCTCGCAAGCTGTTTCGCTTCTACCTCGCGGGTGACATCGATGCCTTCCCTGAGCGCATCGATTCTCTCGGCGCTGATGTCGAAGCCCAGCGTGGGGTAATGCTGGGCGAATTCCACGGCAAGCGGCAGCCCCACATAGCCGAGCCCGATCACGCCAATGCGTGCGTCGCGATAGCTGCGCAAGTGAATCGCTCCCTACTCATCGAAGGACGGAGAACCCCGATCAGCTGCCCTTCAACACTAGCATCTGGGCTGCGTGCACCAGAATGGCCAGATCCAGCAGCAGTGTATGGTTCTTCAGATAGTAGAGATCGTACTGCAAGTTCTCCCTCGCGCCCAATTCGTCGTCGTCCGAACCGCAATTGAGCTCGGCCCAACCGACGATGCCCGGTCGGAGGTCTTTTCGTTCCTTGACGAAGGGAAGGGCACTCGAATCTCGCTCCGCGTCCTCTGTGGCCCTGAGTCGAGGTCCCACCAGGCTCATCGTCCCGGCGAGAACGTTCAAAAGCACCGGGAGTCGTCGAATGAAGCCTGATCGCGCGGTGTCGGCAGATGCCTTCGCGCTACTGAAACTAAGTCGCTCAAAGCCCCTGCGGTCATAGCAGCCGTGCGTAGTCGTAGGTCTCCTCAATGAAAATCACGTGATGCAGTGGCGAGCTTTCCGAGCAGGGGAGTCTCGTCCGAGACATGACCTGCCACCACGTGAATCACTTCGTTCTCGCGTTCCACGATTCCCTTCACCACCACCAGCTTGCCCTGCAACACCGGCGCGCGAAGACGTGCGAGCACCGAGCTCCAGATCACCACGTTGATGTTGCCGGTCTCGTCCTCGAGGGTCATGAAGATCACCCCCGAAGCAGTGCTCGGACGTTGTCTTCCAGTCACGACGCCTGCGACGCGAACGAAGCGTCCGTGGCGCACCTCTCTCAGCTCGAGTGCCGTAAGACAGTTTCGAAAGTGTTTGCGCAGAAAGCACATGGGATGCTTGCCGAGGGTCAGGCCGAGGCTTTGATAGTCCGCCACCAGATCATCGCCACTTGTAGGAGGTGAGATGGCTGCTGGCACTTCACCTTCTTCAGTGTATTTACCTGTGGACTCCGCAACTCTTCGCTCTTGCCACAGCGCCGGCGGCGGCGTAATGCCTTCTGCCTCCCAGAAGGCCTGATGACGGTGTCCCGACAAAGAGGTGAGCGCGCCGGCGCGGGCGAGAGCGCCGAGCTCGGCAGGTATGAGATCGGCTGCGCGTGCGAGGGTCTCGAGAGAATCGATGTTTCGATTACGGCGCGCCGCCATGATGCGAAGCGCGGCGTCCTCGTTGAAGCCCTTCACCAGACGCATGCCGAGGCGAATGGCGGGTTGCGGCTCGAGCGCATAGACGAATTGCGAATCGATCGACTGCATGTCGATGGAACTGCCGCTGGGCTCCAGGGTGTGGTCCCAATCGCTTCTATTCGCATCCACACCTCGCACCTCCACGCCGTGGCGCCGCGCATCCTGCACGAGTTGCGAAGGCGAATAGAATCCCATGGGCTGACTGTTGAGAAGCGCGCAGCAGAACGCAGCAGGTTCGTGGCGCTTGAGCCAGGCGGAGACATAGACGAGCAGCGCAAAGCTCGCGGCGTGAGATTCCGGAAACCCATATTCGCCGAAGCCCTTGATCTGCTCGAAGATGCGCTCGGCAAATTCCCGCTCGTGACCGCGCTCGAGCATGCCGTTCACGAGCTTCTCCTCGAAATGCTCGAGTCCGCCGCGCCTTTTCCACGCCGCCATGGCACGTCGTAGCTGATCGGCCTCTCCGGGTGTGAAGCCGGCGGCCACCACGGCGAGCTTGATCACCTGCTCCTGAAAGATGGGAACCCCGAGGGTTCGCCCGAGAACGCCTCTCACCGCCTCGTTGGCAAAGGTCACCGGTTCCTGACCGCGGCGCCGGCGCAGATAGGGGTGCACCATGTTTCCCTGGATGGGCCCAGGGCGAACGATGGCCACCTCGATCACGAGATCGTAGAAGCACTGGGGTTTCAAGCGCGGCAACATCGCCATCTGTGCGCGTGACTCCACCTGAAAGACCCCGGTGCTGTCACCCTTTTGCAGCATGTGATAGGTCTCGGGATCTTCCGCCGGCACCGTGGCGAGAGAGAGCACCGGGCCCTCGCGGATCTCGTTCACGAGATCGAAGCACTTGCGAATGGCGGTCAACATGCCGAGCGCCAGAATGTCGACTTTCAAAAGCCCGAGCGCATCGAGATCGTCCTTGTCCCACTGAATCACGGTGCGATCGTCCATGGCGGCATTCTCGATGGGTACGAGCTGAGCAATCGGCCCCTGGGAGATCACGAAGCCGCCGACGTGTTGTGAGAGGTGGCGGGGAAAGCGGAGAATCTGACGCAGGAGAGAAAGAAAGAGATTCACGATCTCGCTGTCCGGATCGATCCCTGCGTCGCGAAAACGATCCGAAAGCGCTTCCTTTTTATCCCACCACGCCATGGACTTCGCGAGATGGTCCACCAGTCCAAGGTCGAATCCGAGGGCCTTGCCCACGTCGCGAATGGCGCTCTTCGGACGATAGGTGATGAGCGTCGCGGTCAGCGCTGCGCGATCGCGACCGTAACGCTTGTAGATGTACTGAATGACTTCCTCGCGCCGCTCGTGCTCGAAATCCACATCGATGTCGGGTGGCTCGTTGCGTTCCTTCGAGATGAAACGCTCGAACAGCACGTTCATGCGCGCAGGGTCGACTTCCGTGATGAAGAGGCAATAGCAAACCGCCGAGTTTGCCGCCGAGCCACGTCCCTGGCAGAGAATGTTTTGACTGCGGGCGAAGTGGACGATGTCGAACACGGTAAGAAAGTAGTGCTCGTATTCGAGCTCTTCGATCAGATCGAACTCTTTCTCCACGAGCAATGTGACTTTGTCGGGCACCCCCCCGGGCCAGCGCTTGCGCGCACCGTCGAGGGTGAGCTCGCGCAGATATTGAAACGCCGTGAGACCCGCGGGGATGAGCTCCTTCGGGTAGACGTAGCGAAGCTCATCGAGTGAGAACTGACAACGCGCGGCAATCTTCACCGACTCTTCCAGCATCTCGCGGGGATAGATCTGCTCGAGCTCCTCGAAGGGGCGCAGGTACTTCTCCCGATTCTTCTGCAGCTCTTTTCCCAATTGCTGCACTGGCTCGCCGAGTCGGATAGCGGTAAGCACATCCTGCAAGGGTTTACGCGAGGGCAGATGCATGTGCACATCCCCCGTGGCTACCATGGGGAGATCCAGGCGCATGGCGAGGGTCAGAAGCTCCGCGGTCTTGTCGATGTCGTCGGCTTCGCGAAAGAGCTCCAGCGCGATCCAAAGCCGCCCCGAGAAGAGTGCTTTGAGAACCTCACCCTGGCGCGTGTTCTCGTGGCGATCACGCCGGTGATCGGGAATCCAGAGCACGATGCACTCGTCGAGATCGCGTTCCAGATCCGAAAGCGCAAGGGAATATTCCCCCTTGGGGCTGCGCCGACGCCCTAATGTGATGAGCTGCGAAAGCTGTGCGTAAGCGCGACGGTTGGGGGTGAGCAGCACGAGATGCAGCCCATCCGGGAGATGAAACTCGCTGCCAATGATGAGTTTGATGGGGTGTTCGCGGACGGCAACATGAGCTTTTACGACACCCGCAAGCGTGCATTCGTCGGTGATGGCGATGGCTTCGTAGCCGAGGCTCTTTGCTCGCACGACGAGCTCTTCGGGATGCGATGCGCCGCGCAGAAAGCTGAAATTGCTGATCGTGTGAAGCTCGGCATACATGACGGATCACGCGAAGTAGTTGCTCAAGCAAAGTAGCCGTGTAAAAACCAGTGCTCCGAAAGAAGGTCCTGAAAGATCCAGCAAAGTGTTCCCCTGCCCGTCGATGCGATGAAGTAATCACGAGGCTGCTCACGCTCCCACCAGCCCACATCGATACGCTCGGGACCCTTGAGAAGCGCAATGCGTTCGAGACTCACGAGTGGGCGTGGCTTGCGCAGAAGCCACAAGGGACGACTTTCCTGCCAGGAAGAATTGACAGACGACCTCACAGGCGACCTCACAAACGATTCCTTTGATTCCTTCGAGAGTGGCTTGACCACACGCCAGGCACGTTCGGGGCGGTGATCGTCGGCCGGGTGAACGCTCGTGAAGGCCTTTTCACCCAAACGTGCATACAGCAGATCGATGAGCTCCTCCGGGGGACGTGACGCAGGTGCCTCATTGAGAAGCAGCGATTCGCTCTTCGATTGAAAGTGCGTGAGATCGCACGTCTCGAGCCCAAGCGTGGCGACCTCGGACAATAAGGTGGTGCGTTCCAGACGAAGCTTCGTAAGGGTGAGAAAGGATTTGTGATCGAGCCGCGGACGGGCGAGCTTCACTTCGATCTGTGCCGTCTCATGGCGCGGATGCAAAAGATGCCAGACGATGCGATTGGTGACGAGCTGTCGGCTCGTGAGCCACGTGGAGAGCTCCTTCAACAGCCTTTGCATCGGAAAGAGGAGGGCGTTGATCTCGGTCACGTCCTCCAGGAAGTGCAACTCGGTTTTGAAGGTCGCAGATGGCTCGATGAAGACACGTGGATCGGCGACCTCGC
>JAPULC010000507.1 GCA_027295305.1 Gammaproteobacteria bacterium | reverse complement strand
AAGGAGGTCTGCGGTGTCGATCCGACAAACGACGAGCTGGGGTGCGAGAGGTTCGCGGCGTGTCCTGGGGGTGGGTAGGCACGATCCAACAAGCTGACGAACGAAACGGGCGTCTCGGGCCAGTGCTTGAGACGCCCGTTTCACATCCCCAGCTCGACACCGCCCGAGCGTTCTTGAAACGGCCTCGCCTGAGGGGTATGAGAAACCGATCGTCGAGATGGCGCGTTGGCATGGGTGCATCGTAACCGACTTCGGATTTTGTTTCGGAAAGCCCATGACCGGTGGCTGAGCCGCTACGCTCGGCCAGGAGCTCAGGCACTTCTCTGTCCCGAGGAATGCCCCTGACAAGGGCTACTTGATGGGGCCCCACTTGCTCACTTCGAACAGCTCGTCTGGAACCTCTGCGTCAAAGTCGACGTAGAACCGCAAATAGGTGTCGCTTTTTCCCCCGGTCCCTAGGGGGACGACGTTTTCCACCTGTCGCACTACCACAGGATACGAGAGCCCACTTGGCGAAACGCCCAGCTCGAGCACCTCGACCATGCCACGGTTCGACTCATTCTGTTCGCCCGTCCACAGCCATTGAACCTGCGTGACCACGTAGCCGCGTGATGGGTCTACCCAGTGACGAACACCGCGCCGTTCCTCCGACCGTTCCGAAAGGCCTTTTTTGAGGGTCTCCACAAGCACGGTTCCTTCTGGCCCATTCTCTGGCATTGGATCAACTGTCGTCTCGTAGCTCCAGCCCTCTCGACCGAGCCAGAACGGATAGGCGTGGAACTCGACCATCACGTTCATGTCGTCCGGGCGCGGGTCATTGACCTCCGTGAATGAATCGGCTGTGAACGCGTGGGTACGATGCGGTTCCAGCGACCTGATCAACTTGTATCTGGGGTTCTTCGGATCCGCTTGCCCGGGCTGAGCGTAAACCGGTTTCAAGCGGATCTCGACCGCTCCGTTGGACACGATTTTCGGCGTCTTCTCCCACTCCTGCCCACGACTCCGCCACCACATCTTGGGATCAGCGTCGTCTGGAACCAAGCCTTCGACATGGTACCGCCTGAGATTTGGCGGCGCGCGAAGCAGTTCGACACGCCACTTGAGCCCCTTGCGCCACACCTGCCAGAACTGATTGCCGCCGGAACGGTGTCCAGGGAAGCTACCCGACACGACCACAGCCCGATATGAGTCGAACCGAGTGCGTCCCTTCTGCCACGCAGCGAGAATCGGCTTCAGTTCATCGCTCGGCATTGGATCCACGACTTCAACGTCACGCGGCACGCCGAGGGAATAGATCGTCTGTGGCCCATCGGCGGGGAAATCGATCTGGTAGTAAGACAGGACCTTCGTCTTGCCGTAGGTGATCCCCCAGGTGACCGGCAGTTGGCTCGATGGATCGACGCGAAGGACCGTCACCATCGGCTCGTCAGCGCCGCTGGTGCTGGTCGTAAATCGATATTCGATCAATGTAGCGTCGTTGACCTGCACGGTCTCTTGGGTGTGGCTGATTAGTTCGTACGGGCCGTCTCGGAAGGACTTTTCGGGGTCGCCGAAGAACAAGGTTTGCAACACCCGCTCGTTAGAGGAGGCGCGTTTCTTCCATTCGCTTTCCAGCAATCGCCGCGACAGAAATGAGGCTCCCCCGCTTGCCACCGAGTACCTCTCCATCGTCTCCTGATGCATATCGATGAAGATGGCCTCTTTCCCTTGTCGCATAGCGATGATTCCGTGCCTGGCGGAGTACCACATTTCGATCTCGCGCCCGTTCGGTCCCTTGCCAGCGGTGTGCATCCAAGGTCGTTTCGCAACCGCCTTGGCCACGTCCGCCAGAACGGAATTCGCCGAAGAGTACCACAGGACAGCAGCCACAAGTAACACCGCCGAGCAGCTTGCAGCCATGACGATCCATCGTCGGCGATGAAAGCCTCGGCCCCTCCGATCAGGTCGCAAGGATTCCGCACGCTCGGCTGTCGAACTCGGCAATTGGCTTGCGCGGGCAATCACACGCTCGATGAGTTCATCCGAAATCGGCTCCGCACACACGGCATCAACCGCGTCGCGCAGAGGCCACTCCAAGGGATCCTCGTCCCGCAGGCGATCATTCTTGTTCATGTATCGGTCTCCTGTAACATGCCGGAGAGCGCGCACTTGAGAGTTCGTCGTGCTTTAGAGAGCGAAGTCGAAACTGCGCCTACCGTGGTGCCTAACGCCTCGGCGATCTCCACTCGGCTAAGGTGTTCGAAGTAGAAGAGCGAGAACACGGCCGCCTGCTGATCCGGAAGCTGGGCGATTGCCTGACGCAGCCCCTCGGCCAGTTCCCGTGCCATGGCCAGCTGCTGTGGTCCGTCTCGGTCGTGTCCCACGTCGACTCGCGACAACGAGGTTTCGGGACGCCGACGTCGGCGGCAATCGAGGGCCCGTAGCACGGCAAGTCGTCTTAGCAGTCCCGCCCAGTTCGCCACTGGCTGCGACATTTGCAACTGCCATGCTTCGCAGAACACCTCCTGAGTCACGTCCTCGGCATCGGCGCGCACCCCTAAGATACGGGACGCGATTCGCGACACAGCCGGGCCATACTCGCGGACGATGCCATCCCAATCCGTCATGCACGTTCCTTCGCGTCAGTTGCCCACTCGTCCCATTGTCGTGCCAGAACGATAAAGTTTACCGACAAAATTTAAAGTCCTTTCAGCCCCCCTTGCTGTCAGTGGTTACGTAAAACAGTCAGCGATGATTCAGGCTTACCGTGAAGGAGAGCTTGTCACTGATTTCACTGGTCACAGGCGGTGACGGCGAGAGGAACTATGCTCCCCTCAGCGCCGCCCCGAGCCCCACGAGGACCGCGATGGTCTTGGTCCGGTTCGCTGCCGGGCTCGGACGGCTATCGATTCCTGCGCTCGCGCTCGCATAGAATTCACGGCCGGTCTGGTCCATCCCGCCGCGGCGCCGGCCACGTCCATGGCCTTTACCATCGAACAAGTAACTCACCATCCCGAAATGGTCTTCGA